>DAIEEM010000161.1 GCA_027325905.1 Rhodocyclaceae bacterium | reverse complement strand
AGGTTGACGAACCAGATCACCGGGTAGGCGATGCGCAGTAGCGGCGCGAGAAAGTAACTGATGCGTGGCGTCAGCCAGTCCGGGTAGGTGGCGCCGACGACCTTGGGCGTGATTTCCGAAAACACCAGCAAGCAGAAGGTGACGAAGACCGTACCGGCTTCGAGCGCCCATTTCTCTCCGCCGAACAGCGTCAGCGCGATGTGGCCCGTGATGAGGGCGGCGGCAGCGTTGATCAGCGTGTTGCAGAGCAGGATGACGCTGATGACGCGGTCGACCTTGGCCAGCAGCGCGACGGCGAGCTGCGCGCCGCGGTGGCCCTCCTGGGCGGCATGGCGCAGGCGATGGCGATTGGAGGCCATCATCGCCGTTTCCGCCATGGCGAAAAAGCCCGAGAGGACGAATAGGACTGCGAGAACCGCGACCTGCGCCGAAAGGGGAATTTCGTCCATCAGGCCGCGCGGCCGAGAATGACTTCCAGGACGAAGCGGCTGCCGACATAGGCTAGCAGCAGGGCGGCGAATCCTGCCAGCGTCCAACGCAGGGCCTTGCGGCCGCGCCAGCCGAAGAAGTGCCGTCCGGCAAGCAGGTGGCCGAAGATGAACCAGGAGATGATGGCGAACACCGTCTTGTGGGTGAAGGACAGCGGCTTGCCGAACAGGGTCTCGGAAAACAGGATGCCGGAGGCGAGCGTCAGCGTCAGCAAGGCGAAGCCGATGTGGATCATGCGGAACAGCAGCGCCTCCATCGTCAGCAGCGGCGGCAGCCCGGACAGCAGCGGCGTCAGGCGGCCGCGATGCAGGTTGCTCTCGGCGACCGCCATAAGGATGGCGTGCATGGCGGCCAGCGTAAACAGGCTGTAGGCGAGCATCGCTATCAGGAAGTGGGCGCGGAACATGGCCGAACCGGCGTTCGCCACCAGGGGTTCGCCGGGGAAAAACGGCGGCAGCATCACGCACAAGGCGGCCAGCGGTAGGCCGAGCATCTGCAGCCCGTCCATGCGTGCATAGAAGCTCTCGATCCAGTAGAGCACGATCGCCAGCCACAGGATCAGTGACAACGCGAGCGAGAAACCGAAGCGCATGCCTGCGGCGGAGAATATCTCAGCGCCCAGCGTGGCGCCATGCAGGACGATGGCAAGCAGAAGCAATGCGCGTTCCCACGGCACGATGCCGCGCGGCGACCGATCGAGGACAGGACCGCGCCAGCGCGTGCGCCAAGAGACGACGGCCAGCCCGGCGTACAAGGCCGCGGCGGCGAGATGCAGTAGAATTGGAGGCATCCTGCAAGTCTACCCCATTCCCTTGCCATGCTCGATAACCTGACCCAGCGGCTCGCCAAGGTCGTCAAGACCCTGCGCGGCCAAGCCCGGCTTACCGAAGAAAACATCCAGGAGATGTTGCGCGAAGTGCGCATGGCGCTGCTGGAAGCCGACGTCGCCCTGCCGGTGGTCAAGGACTTCATCGCCCGGATCAAGGAAAAGGCGGTCGGCCAGGATGTCGTCGGCTCGCTGACGCCGGGGCAGGCGCTGGTCTGCGTCGTTCACCGCGAGCTCACGGACTTGATGGACGGGCAGGCGGACGGCCTCAATCTTGCCACACAGCCGCCGGCCGTGATCCTGATGTCGGGTCTGCAGGGCGCCGGCAAGACGACTACCACGGCCAAGCTCGGCAAGTGGCTCAAGGAGCGGCAGAAGAAAAAGGTGCTCGCCGTTTCCTGCGACGTCTATCGTCCGGCGGCCATCGAACAGCTAAAGACGGTTTCGGCCCAGGCCGGCATCGAGTTCTTCCCGTCCGCGGCCGGCCAGAAGCCCGCCGACATCGCCGTCGCCGCGCTCGACTACGCCCGGAAGCACTACTTCGACGTGCTCTTCGTCGACACCGCCGGCCGCCTCGCCATCGATGAAGCGATGATGGCCGAGATCAAGGAACTGCATGCGCTGCTGAATCCCGTCGAGTCGCTGTTCGTCGTCGACGCCATGCTCGGCCAGGATGCGGTGAACACCGCCAAGGCCTTCAACGAGGCGCTGCCGCTGACCGGTGTGGTCCTGACCAAGCTCGACGGCGACGCCCGCGGCGGCGCGGCGCTGTCGGTCCGCCACGTCACCGGCAAGCCGCTCAAGTTCGCCGGCATCGGCGAGAAGCTTAACGGCGTCGAGGAATTCCACCCGGAGCGTATGGCGGCGCGCATCCTCGGCATGGGCGACATCCTCGGCCTCGTCGAAGAGGCGCAGCGCGGCGTCGACCAGGAGAAAGCCAAGGATTTCGTGCAGAAGATGAAGTCCGGCAAGGGCTTCGACTTCAACGACTTCAAGGAACAGATCGGCCAGATGCGCAATATGGGCGGCATGGCCGGCCTGCTCGACAAGCTGCCGGCCCAGTTCGCCGGCATGGCCCAGCAGGCGGGCGCCGGCGCCGACGAGAAGGCCATCGGCCGCGTCGAGGGCATCATCAATTCGATGACGCCGGGCGAGCGCGCCAAGCCCGAACTCCTCAAGGCCAGCCGCAAGCGCCGCATCGCCGCCGGCGCCGGCGTCCAGGTTCAGGACGTGAATCGCCTGCTTGCGCAGTTCGAGCAGACGCAGAAGATGATGAAGCAGTTCTCCAAGGGCGGCATGGCGAAGATGATGCGCGGCATGCAGGGGATGATGGGGAAGCTGCCGGGAATGCGCTGACGCGCTGCTTGTCCGGGCGAGACCGGGCAAACAAATCTATCGCGACGACGCCTGCATGACCCGCGGCCGCCAGCTCCACTGCTTCTCCCATGCCGTCCGCACCATGTTCGGATATTCGGCTTGGCCGAGGCTGCCGTTGTAACGGCCGAGCGCGGGGTAGAGGTCGCCGTTCTCGACGTCCAGGTAGTGGCGCAGGATGGTGCAGCCGTAGCGCAGGTTGGTGCGTAGATAGAACAGGTCGTTGTCCTTGGTGCCGATGAGCTTCACCCAGAACGGCATCACCTGCATGTAGCCGCGGGCGCCGGACGGCGACACCGAGTATTTGCGGAAGCCGCTCTCGACCTGGATCAGGCCGAGTACGAGCTGCGGATCGAGGCCGGCCCGCTGCGCTTCGTAATAGACGGTCTTGAGGAATTGGTAGCGGGCGTCGCGGTCGGGAACGCGCTTTTCCAGGCGGCGCGACATTTCGCTCAGCCAGTCGATCTTTTCTTCGAGGGTCGGGAATTTCGGCTCCGGCGCTGCGCGGTCGGCGATGCTCGAGTGCAGCGCCGCCTGGACGCTGGCCGCGAGCGGCTCGTATTGCTGGGCGCCGGCCCAGGCAGAGCCGGCGGCGAGCAGGGCGGCTAGCGCCAGCGAGAACTTCAGGCGCATGCCTTGGCGCGGGCGAACGCCGCGATTTCCGCCAGCGGCAGTTTGGCCGCTTCGACATCGCGCCGGCCCTGGTATTCGGCGACGCCTTCCTTCAGGCCGCGCTCGCCGATGACGACGCGATGCGGCACGCCGATCAGTTCCCAGTCGGCCAGCATGGAGCCGGGCCGCTCGTCGCGATCGTCGAGGATGGCGTCGACGCCGGCGGCAATGAGTTCCGTGTAGAGCTTCTCCGCGGCTTCGCGCACGGCCGGCGACTTGCCCCAGCCCATCGGCACGATGACCAGTTCGAAGGGGGCGATGGCGGCAGGGAGAACTATACCCTTGTCATCGTTACCCTGCTCGATGGCGGAGCCGAC
>DAIEEM010000235.1 GCA_027325905.1 Rhodocyclaceae bacterium | reverse complement strand
GGCCTGCTGAAACGCAACGAGTACAAACGCCGCCAGTCGCCGGTCGGCATCCGCATCAGCCAGCGCGGCTTCGGCAAGGATTGGCGATATCCTATAACATCGCGGTATTCAGACGAATGGTAGTGATTCCGGAGAAAACGCAATGAAAAAGATCGAAGCCATCATCAAGCCCTTCAAGCTCGACGAAGTGCGCGAAGGACTCTCCGAGGTCGGCGTCACCGGGCTCACCGTGACGGAAGTCAAGGGATTCGGCCGCCAGAAGGGGCACACCGAGCTTTACCGCGGCGCCGAATACGTCGTCGACTTCCTGCCGAAGATCAAGATCGAGGTGGTCGTCCGCGAGGACAGCGTCGATCCGGCGATCGAGGCCATCGTCAAGGCCGCCCGCACCGGCAAGATCGGCGACGGCAAGATTTTCGTCACGGCCGTCGAGCAGATCGTCCGTATCCGCACCGGAGAGACGGACGAGGCGGCTATCTGACCTGCGGTCAGACAGCCGCTTTGCGGTAAATTGAACGACCATCCCCGACCCCCTTCCCCAGGGAAGAGGGCGACTGATTGGCTCGCTGCGCTCGATTGTTTGACTAGGCTAGCGGGCTGCCCTTAGCAAGACAATCACCGCTCCCGCTCCGCCCTCGGCGGCGCGGGCCTGGCAGAAGGCCAGGACTTCGTTCCGCTGGGCCAGCCAGCCCAGCACCAGCTTCTTCAGTACCGGCTCCCGCCCCGGCGAGCGCAGGCCCTTGCCGTGCACGATGCGCACGCAGCGGTGGCCTTGGACGGGGCACTCGGCGAGAAAGATCGCGATGTGTTGGCGCGCTTCCTCGCGGTTCATGCCGTGCAGGTCGAGCGCGGCCTGCACCACCCAACGGCCGCGGCGCAAGTCGCGCAGCACGGTCTGGGCGACGCCGGCGCGCAGCCAGGCCGCTTCGTCGCCGCCCTCGAGATGCAGGTCGAGCAGGGCCGGGCCGTGCAGGGATTCGTCGAGGGCGGCGCGCTCGTCGCGGCGATGCTGGCGCGGGATGGCCGGCGGCGGCGGCGGTTCGTGATGCGCGCGGTCGGTCGCCAGCGGTATGACGTCGGCGACCGCCGCCCGGAACAGTTCCGCGTCTTCGGCGCGCGGCGCTTTTTTCACATCGGTTCTATTCGAGGCTGTCGAGATAGCGCTCGGCGTCGAGGGCAGCCTGGCAACCGGTGGCGGAACTCGTGATCGCCTGCTTGTAGATCGGGTCCTGGACGTCGCCGGCGGCGAAGACGCCGGGAATCGAGGTCGCCGTGGCGTTGCCCTTGCGGCCGGCGTGGGTGACGATGTAGCCGTTCTCCATCTCGAGCTGGCCCGCGAAAATGTCGGTGTTGGGCTTGTGGCCGATGGCGATGAAGACGCCCATCAGCTTGACGTCGGAGGCTTCGCCGGTCTTGACGTTCTTGATGCGCATGCCGGTAACGCCGGTCTTGTCGCCGAGCACCTCGTCGAGCGTATGGTCCCATTTGATCGTGACCTTGCCGGCCTTTTCCTTCTCGAACAGCTTGTCCTGCATGATTTTCTCGGCGCGGAACTTGTCGCGGCGATGCACGACGGTGACGTGGCGGCAAATGTTGGCGAGGTAGAGCGCCTCCTCGACCGCGGTATCGCCGCCGCCGATGACGGCGACGTCCTGGTTCTTGTAGAAGAAGCCGTCGCAGGTGGCGCAGGCGGAAACGCCCTTGCCGGCGAACGTCTGTTCCGAAGGCAGGCCGAGGTATTGCGCCGAGGCGCCGGTAGCGACGATCAGCGCGTCGCAGGTGTATTCGCCGGCGTCGCCGACCAGCCGGATCGGTTTTTCGCCGAGCTTCGCCGTATGGATGTGGTCGAAGATCGTCTCGGTGTTGAAGCGGGCCGCATGCTTCTCGAAACGCGCCATGAGATCGGGACCCTGCACGCCGTCGGCGTCGGCCGGCCAGTTGTCCACGTCGGTGGTGGTCATCAACTGGCCGCCTTGCGCCAGGCCGGTGACGAGGACCGGATTCAGGTTGGCGCGGGCGGCATAGACGGCGGCGGTATAGCCGGCGGGGCCGGAGCCGAGGATCAGCAGGCGGGCGTGTCGAGTGGTCATGGGGAATTCGTTCCGTCAGGTTGGCAGTGGTGAAATTATAGCGTCGGCTCCCGGCCATGCCCGATTGCATCAAGCGATAGGGTGGATAGCGCCCGGTTATGGCCCGTGCTCGACGGATTGACGCCGTCGCCGCTCTCTAAGATCGGATGGCGATGAGTACCATTGCCGGACAATTCGATACGCGCGCGCGCCCGAGCCAGACCCCTGCGGCCCAGCCGTTGCCCGAGAAAATCGCCGCCGTCGTGCATGAGGCGCGCTGACTGGTGGTCGCCGTCGCCGGCATCTATCTCGCGCTGATCCTCTGGGGCTACAGTCCGGGCGACCCGGGCTGGTCGCATAGCGTCCAGGTCGAGCGCGTCGTCAATCCCGGCGGGCGCTTTGGCGCCTGGTTCGCCGACCTCATGCTCTATGTCTTCGGCATTTCGGCGTGGTGGTGGGTGACCTTCCTCGGTTTCCTCGTCGCCTGGGGTTACCGCCGTCTCGACGGACTGCTTGGCGGCGACCGTCGTCCACTGCTGATTTCCATCGCCGGCTTCCTCGTCGTGCTCACCGCCAGCGCCGGCATCGAAACCATGCGCTTCTGGAGCGCGAAACTGACCCTGCCGCTGATGCCGGGCGGCATGCTCGGCTTCGAGATCGGACGCCATGCCGCCGCCTACCTAGGCTACACCGGCGGCACGCTGATCCTGCTGGCGCTGTTCGTCGCCGGCATCAGCCTGTTCACCGGGCTGTCGTGGATCGCCGTGGCCGAGCGCTTCGGCGGCCTGCTGGAAGACGCCGTCCTGGGGAGCTTCCGGCTCTGGGAGACATGGCAGGATCGCCGCTACGGCCGCTCGGTCGCCGAGCAGCGCGAGGCCGTGGTCCAGGAAAAGCTCAAGAAGATCGGCGACACGCCGCCGATCAAGATCGAAGTCGCGGAGGCCGAGATTCCGGTTGCGCCCAAGGCCGTTGCCCGCGCCGAAAAGGAGCGGCAGGCGCCGCTGTTCTTCGACGCTCCCGGCGGCGCGCTGCCGCCGCTGCATCTGCTTGACGAAGCCAACCACAATCCGGCCGACCTGCCGGCGGCGGAAACCCTGGCCTTCACCTCGCGCCTGATCGAGCGCAAGCTCGCCGACTTCGGCGTCGACGTCAAGGTGCTCACGGCGCTGCCGGGGCCGGTGGTGACGCGCTATGAGATCGAACCCGCGACCGGCGTCAAGGGCGCCACCATCGTCGGCTTGGCCAAGGATTTGGCGCGTGCCTTGAGCCTCGTCAGCATCCGCGTCGTTGAAACCGTGCCCGGCAAGTCCTGCATGGCGCTGGAACTGCCGAACCAGCGCCGGCAGACCGTGCGGCTGTCGGAAATCATCGGCTCGCAAGCCTACAATGGCATGCACTCGGCTCTGGCCGTCGCTCTCGGCAAAGACATCGGCGGCCTGCCGATGGTTGCCGACCTCGCCAAGATGCCGCATCTGCTGGTCGCCGGCACCACCGGTTCGGGCAAGTCGGTCGGCATCAACGCCATGATCCTGTCGCTCGTCTACAAGTCCGAGCCAAAGACCGTGCGCATGATCATGGTCGACCCGAAGATGCTGGAGCTTTCGATCTACGAGGGTATCCCGCATCTCCTGGCGCCGGTCGTCACCGATATGAGCAAGGCCGCCAACGCGCTGCACTGGTGCGTCGGCGAAATGGAGCGCCGCTACAAGCTGATGAGCGCGCTGGGCGTGCGCAACCTGTCGGGCTTCAACGGCAAGATAGCCGAGGCGAAGAAAAGCGGCGAGCCCTTCGTCAATCCGTTCCCGCTGGTGCCCGAATCGCCGGAACCGCTCGAAGCGCTGCCGCATATCGTCGTCGTCATCGATGAACTGGCCGACCTGATGATGGTGGTCGGCAAGAAGGTCGAGGAACTCATCGCGCGGCTGGCCCAGAAGGCGCGCGCTGCGGGCATCCACCTGATCCTGGCGACGCAGCGGCCGAGCGTCGACGTCATCACCGGCCTCATCAAGGCCAACATCCCGACGCGCATCGCCTTCCAGGTCTCGAGCAAGATCGATTCGCGCACCATCCTCGACCAGATGGGCGCCGAGGCGCTGCTCGGCCAGGGCGACATGCTCTATCTTGCCCCCGGCACCGGCCTGCCGCTGCGTGTTCATGGCGCCTACGTCGCCGACGAGGAAGTGCATCGCGTCGTCGAACACTTGAAGACGACCGGTTCGCCGGAGTACGTCGAGGAAATTCTCAATGGCGCCGGTGGCGACGACGAGGAAGGCGGCGAGGGCGGCAGCGACGGCGGTGACGCCGAGAGTGACCCGCTCTACGACCAGGCG
>DAIEEM010000226.1 GCA_027325905.1 Rhodocyclaceae bacterium | reverse complement strand
GAGGAAAACGAACTGGAATTCGCCGGGCTTCAATTCTACGAAATCCAGCGTCGTGCCGGCGAGCAATTCCTGGCTGCGCGGCGAAATCAAGATGGTGACGCCCTCGCAGTCGAGCACCAGGTCGTGTTCGCGCTCGTCGTCGAAGCCGACGCCGTAGACGCGCTCGCCGTCCTCGTCGATCTTGGCGGCGATGCGCAGCGACGGCTCGTCGCCCTGGATTTCCGCCGTGCGCAGTATCTGCTCGGCGGCGGCGGGCGTCAGCCGGAACATCGCTGCGGCTCCTGGACGCCGTGGCCGCCGGCGCGCACGAAGCGCACGAACTTGGCCGGCCAGTCGCAGCCCGCCGCCGCGCGCAGATGGCTGTAGGAGGCGAGCAGGTTCTTGTAGACGATGCCGTCGCGCTTGCCGTCGACGCCGTGGCCGCGCGTCATCTCGTAGGCGTAGCGGGTGTCGGCCGGCAGGTTCTCGATCGCGGAATAGTGGAACTCGTGGGCGCGCAATTCGGCCGCCGGCGCCGGCGTGCGCCAGGGATGGTCGGCGGTCGGCCGCAGCGTCACGTAGCCGCGCCCGACGGGCTTCTTGTGCATGACGACGTCGCCGGGAACGACGCCGACCATGGGCGCCGTCCGGCCGTTCCACGTGATCGAGCGCGCCAGGTACATGAGGCCGCCGCATTCGGCGTAGGCCGGCAGGCCGTTGTCGATGGCGGCGCGGATGTCGGCGCGCAGGCTGGCGTTGGCGGCCAGCCCGTCGAGGAAGGATTCGGGGAAGCCGCCGCCGATGAACAGGCCGTCGCAGGCCGGCAGGCGCGGGTCGCGCAGCGTGTCGAAGGGGACGATCGCGGCGCCGGCGGCGCGCAGCGCGTCGAGGTCGTCGGCGTAGTAGAAGCCGAAGGCGGCGTCCTGGGCGACGGCGATGCGCACCGTCGGCCCGCCGGCGACGACTTGCGGCGCCGGACGCGGCAGCGCCGCGTCGGTGCGGCTGGCGGCGAGCAGGCGGTCGAGGTCGACCTGTTCGGCGACGGCGGCGGCGATCTCGCCGATGCGGCGCTGCGCCGCCTGCGCCTCGTTGGCCGGCATCAGGCCGAGATGGCGCTCGACCAGTTGCAGGCGCGGATCGTCCTGGATGGCGCCGATCACCGGCACGTCGGTGTAGTGCTCGACGATGGCGCGCAGCTTGGCTTCGTGGCGGCGTCCGCCGAGCTTGTTGAGAATGACGCCGGCGATCCTGAGGTCGCGGTCGAAGGCCTGGTAACCGAGGATCAGCGGCGCGATGCCGCGCGTCATGCCGCGGGCGTCGAGCACCAGGATCACCGGCAGGTCCAGCAGTTTCGCCAGCGCGGCGTTGCTGTTCGAGCCTTCGAGATCGAGGCCGTCGTAGAGGCCCATGTTGCCTTCGACCAGGCAGACGTCGGCATCCCAGCCGTGGCGCGCGAACTGACTGCGCAACTCATCGTCGGGCGAGACGTTGAAGTCGAGGTTGCGACAACTGCGCCCGGCCGCCGCGCCGAGCCAGAGCGGGTCGATGTAGTCGGGACCCTTCTTGAAGGGCTGCACGACATGCCCCTTGGCGCGCAAGGCGGCGGCAAGACCGATGCTGACGGTGGTCTTGCCGGAGGACTTGTGAGCGGCAGAGATCAGGAAGCGATGCATGTCTTTACTTCTAGCCCTTCCCGGCCCGGAACATCGCGCCAGGCGCGACGTCGACGGTCGTTAGTCCGTCAGTGCGCCTGCGGCTTCGAGCTTGGCGATGTTGTCTTCCGGCAGGAAGCGCAGCACGCGCACGCCGACGACGGTCATGGTGAAGGCGATGCCGATGCCGCCCAGCCCGAGCAGCAGCTCCGGCAGGCTCGGCGCGTAATGGTCGATGCGGCCGTCGAAGAAGGTGCTGGTGGCCGTCATGCCGGGGAAGATGTCGAGCGGGAAGGCTTCGCCGCCGACGATGAAGACGTAGAGCTGGCAGAAGGCGCCGACGATGACCAGCAGCGAGGCCAGCGTCACCGAACCGCGCATGTCCTTGAGGCCAGGCAGAAAGATCAGCGCCAGCGGCGCGACGGTGCCGAGCAGCAGCCAGCCGCCCCAGAACAACTGCGGGAAGATGCCGCCGTCCACCAGGATGAAGTGCTCGAAGGCTGTCTGCTTGGCGAAGTAGAGGTTGGTCAGGTGATAGACGGCGACGAAATAGAACACCGCGCCGACGAACACCGCCAGCAGGTTCTTCAGGCGCTTGCGGATGTCGGGGTGCAGCGTCATGCCGTTCCACAGGTACATCGCCTTCTGCACGACCAGGAAGACGGCCAGGCCCCAGGCGAAGGACATGATGATGAACATCGGCGCGATCACGGCCGACTGGTAGGCCTGGCGCGCGACGAGGAAGCCGAAGATCGAGCCGGTGCCGGTGGTGAGCATCAGGCGCCAGATGAAGGCGGCGAAACCGGCCGGCTTGGAATACGGGTACATGCGCTTTTCCATCAGCGTCCACAGATAGACGGCGACGATGGCGAACATGCCGGGGTAGAGAATCATGTTCCAGCCGAACACCGACGTCAGGTTGACGTGCGTGGCGGCGACCATGATGCGATCGGCGCGGCCGAGGTCGAGCAGGATGACGACGAGGCCGCCGGCCAGCATGGCGAAGCAGAGCAGGCCGGCGAGCTGGCCGCGCGTCTTGTAGACCGTCTTGCCGAACACCGAGCCGATCGAGGCGACGTTGAGCACGCCCGAGGCGGCGACGACGAGGAAGATGGCGAAGACGTGGGGCAGGCCCCAGACGATCTGGTCGTTCATGCCGGTAACGGCGTGGCCGTGGTGCTCCATGTAGAGCGCGGCGCCGACGCCGATGGCGCTGACGAGGCCGCCGAGGGCGGCGAGCAGGTAGAACTTCGATTCTGCGGCGCGCGAGGCTGCGTAGTCCATTTTGTCGTTTCCTCAGATGCCTTGGTAACGGACGCCGGTGTCGAGTTGCAACTCGGCACGCACCTGAATGCTGGCGACTTCCTTCAGGCGCTTGGCGATATCGCCGTTTTCGTCGTTGAGGTCGCCGAACAGCATGGCGCCTTCGGTGCAGGCTTCGACGCAGGCGGGCTTCATGCCGCGGTCGATGCGCTGGACGCAGAAGGTGCAGGCTTCGACGCAGCCGACGCCGCGCGGCATTTCGGGATTCTGCGTCGTCAGCGGCTCATGGACGAAAGAGCGGGCCTTGTACGGGCAGGCCATCATGCAGTAGCGGCAGCCGATGCAGATGTGGCGGTCGACCAGCACCAGGCC
>DAIEEM010000221.1 GCA_027325905.1 Rhodocyclaceae bacterium | reverse complement strand
TCCCGACGGGCTGCCGAGCCCGCTCGGAAACGCCTGCCGCGGCGTCGCCCGCCAAGTGCTGGATCTGCTGCAAATCTCCGTCGCCGACGATTTTGCGGCGGCGGACGCCGCCCTGGCCGCGCCCGCCCGGCCGACCATGGCACAGCCGGCCGGGGCTCTCGCCGCATAAGCGCGGCGGCGCGGGAGCGCCGCCGCATCACTTGCCGTCGCGCCCACGGCGACGGACAATGACGCAATCATGCCCCGGCGCGCCATCGAAAACCATCTGCTGCAGCTCGCCCTGGCGCCGGCCGTCGCCGTCGCCGTGGCGCTCGCCGCCTATTTCCTCGCCTTGCGCTACGGCGACATCGACGCCGCGCTGGCGTCCGGCGCGCTCGCCGCGCGGCAGCGCCAGATGCTCGCCGTCGCACTCCTGGCCATGCTGGCGGCGCTGGCGTTGGCCGCCGCCGTCGCCTGGCGCCTGACGCGTCGGCTGGCCGCGCCGGCGCGCAAGCTCGAAGCCGCGCTGGCGGCAATTCGCGACGGCGACTACGACGTGCGCCTGCCCGGCGACGGCGCCTTCGCCGCGCTCGAAGCCGGCGTCAACGACCTCGCCGCCGCGCTCGCCGCGACGCAACGCCAGGCGGCGCGCCAGCTCGCCGAGCGCCAGGAGGAGCTGGTGCGCCAACTCGGCTTCGCCCAGGCCATGCTCGACGCCCAGGCCCATGCCGGCGTCGGCCTCGCCATCATCGAATACGGCCGCATCGTCTTCGCCAACGCCGCCGTCGAACGCATGTCGGGCTACGCCCTGCCGGAACTGCAGGCTATGTCCCACTTCGTCCAGATCGCCCATCCGGACGATCGCGAACACATCATGCGCAACCACTTCAAGGGCCTGGCAGG
Organism: Rhodocyclaceae bacterium; assembly: GCA_027325905.1. GTDB lineage: Bacteria > Pseudomonadota > Gammaproteobacteria > Burkholderiales > Rhodocyclaceae > Nitricoxidireducens. Next base: position 12,823 of record DAIEEM010000221.1, on the reverse strand, counting down.
CCAGGGCTGCGAGGACCGCTACGACTTCGTGCTGTTGCGCCAGGACGGCAGCGTGCGCAACATCCAGTGGGCGCAGACGCCGATCGCCGCCGACCACGGCACGCAGGTACTGGGCATCCTCGTCGACATCACCGAGCACAAGCGCGCGGAAGCGCAACTGGCCGAAACGCACCGCCAGTTGCTGTGGCGCAAGGAGGAGGCCGAGCGCGCCAACTTCGCCAAGTCGCGTTTCCTCGTCGCCGCCAGCCATGACCTGCGCCAGCCGCTTCACGCCCTCATGCTGTTCGCCGCGGAGTTCGAGACCACCGCTGCGACGCCCGACCAGAAGCGCCTGGCGGGGCAGATCGGCGCCGCCACCGGCGCCATGGGCGAACTGCTCGATGCGCTGCTCGAAGTCTCGCGCCTCGATACCCAGGACCTCGCCCCGCAACGTCAGGCACTCGCGCTCGGTCCGCTGCTGGAAGGCGTCGTCGCGGCCCAGCGCCAGAGCGCCGAGGCCAAGGGGCTGCGCATCGCCTGCGTCGGCACGCAGGCCTGGACCGACAGCGATCCTCACCTGCTGCGCCGCCTGCTCGGCAATCTGGTCGCCAATGCCGTCCGCTACACCCACCAGGGCGGCGTCGTCGTCGGCGTACGGCGCGAGGGCGCAGGCCTGCGCATCGAAGTCTGGGACACCGGCATCGGCATCGATAGCGGCCAACTGCCGCTGGTGTTCCAGGAGTTCTACCAGGTCGCCAACCGCGAGCGCGATGCCGGCAAGGGACTCGGCCTGGGGCTGGCCATCGTCGAGCGCCTGGCGCGCATGCTCGGGCACGCCTTGCATGCGCACAGCAGGCCGCGTCGCGGCTCGGTGTTCGGCATCTCAGTGCCGCGCGTCGCCGCCGTCATGGCGCCGCACGAGCCGGAGACGGCCGCCGCACCCCAGACCGCCCGCATCCTCGTCGCCGGCGCCGTGGCCTCGGAACTCGAGAGCCTGGGCAACCTGATCGGCAACTGGGGCTATCGCGTGCTGCGCGCCGGCGACGAGCACCGCTTGCGCGCCCACATGGCGGCGATGCCGGACCTGGTCGTCTGCGACGATAGCCTCATCGCGGGCCTGGCGCAGGCCATCGCCGGCCGGCCGCGGCCGCGGCCGCAAGTGGTGCTGGTCGGCGATCCACCCGACAATCAGCCGCCGGGCAACCTCTTTCTCGACGGCCGGCTGTCCAAGCCGGTCAAGCCGGGACGCCTGCGCGCCCTGCTCCACCACTTGCTCGAAGAAGCGAACGAACGCGCCGACGCCAAGGCGCCGGGGGAAAAGCCGCCTACACCCTGACGCGATGACGGCTGGCGACCAACAGGGCCTGCGAGCGGTTGGTGACGTTCAAGGCCTTGAAGATCGCGGAGACGTGGATCTTCACCGTGCCTTCGGTGACGCCGAGCATTTCGGCGATCTGGCGATTGGTCTTGCCCTGCGTCAGCAGTTCCAGCACGCGCATCTGTGCCGCCGTAAGATGGTAGCGCTCGGCCAGCGGCTTGTTGCGCTGGCCGTCGCCGCGCTCCATCGCCTCGCGCATCGCCGACGGCAGGTACACCTCGCCGTCGAGCACCTGGCGCAGCGCGCCCAGCAGCGCATCGGTGGAACTCGATTTCGGCACGAAGCCGGAGGCGCCGTGGCGCATCGCCCGCGCCGCCGTTTCGGCGTCGTCGAGGGCGGAGAGGATGACCACGGGAATGGTCGGATAGCGCTTGCGGATCGCACCCAGCACCGCCATGCCGCTGGTCCCGGGCAGCATCAGGTCGAGCATGACGAGATCGATGTCGTCGTTGGCTTCGAGCAACTGCAGCCCCTGGTCGGCATCCTGGGCGCCGAGGGTCTGCGTGCCCGGTTCGAGGCCGCGCAGTGCCAGCAACAAACCTTCGCGCACCAGGGCGTGGTCCTCGATGATCAATACCTTCAACACGGTGCTCTCCTCGACGGCTTATGACGTTGGCAGTCTAGCGCGAATTTCGCCGGGCATGTCGGCCTTGCCGTAGAATCCCTCGCATCCGCCGACGAGGAACTCGCCATGCCCAACGCCCCAGACCCGCTCGATTTCATCAAGAACATGTGGGGCAATATGGGCTTCACGCTGCCGGGCATGGTGACGCCGACGCTGGACACCGACGAACTCGACAAGCGCATCGCCGAACTCAAGACCGTCGAGGGCTGGCTCAAGACCAACCTCGGTCTGTTGCAGATGACCATCCACGGCCTCGAAATGCAGCGCACCACGCTGGCCGCCATGCAGGCCATCAGCGAGTCGGCCAATGGCGCCGACGCCAGCGCCAATCCTTTCGCCAATCCCGCCATGTGGCAGTGGCCGTTCATGCCGCAGGCCGCGGCGACGCCGGAAGCGGCGACCGCGCCCGAGCCCGCCGCCAAGCCGACGGCGGCACCGGAACCGACGGCCAAGCCGAAGAAGAATCCGCAGTAGCTAAAGCCCGGCGAGCAGCGTCGGTAGCGGAAAGCCATAATGCGGTTCAGTCGTACTTCCGCGCGTCCTCGATAACCCGGCCGTCGTTGGGCAGGCTGCCGGCGGCGGTCAGCCTGACCTCGCCGCGCAACTTGGTGATGTCGCGGATGCTCTCGGCCACCGCCCTCGCCAGCGCCTCGCCGGCCGCGCCGGCGGCGGCTTCGCAGTGCAGCGTCATGGCATCGGCGGCGTCGGGGTTGGTGATCACCAGCCGCGCCTTCGTCACTTCGGGGTGGCGCTTGACGATCGCCGCCACCTGCTCGGGATGAACGAACATGCCCTTGACCTTGGCGGTCTGGTCGGCGCGGCCCAGCCAGCCCTTGATGCGCATATTGGTGCGGCCGCAGGGCGAGGCGCCCGGCAGCACGGCCGAAATGTCGCCGGTGCCGAAGCGCACCAGCGGATAATCGGCGTTGAAGGTGGTGACGACGACTTCGCCGACCTCGCCGACAGGCACCGGGTCGCCGGTGCCGGGACGCACGATCTCGACGATGACGCCTTCGTCGACAACCAGGCCTACGCGCGCCGCCGTTTCGTAGGCGATGACGCCGAGGTCGGCGGTGGCGTAGGCCTGGTAGCCCTCGATGCCGCGAGCGGAAAGCAGATCGCGCACCGGCGGCAGGAAGGCTTCGCCGGACACCAGCGCCTTGGTCAGCGGCACGCGGATGCTCATCTCATCGGCCTTCTCGACCAGGATGCGCAGGAAGGACGGCGTGCCGACGTAGCCGCTGGGCTGCAGGTCGGCCATCGCCTGCACCTGCTGCTCGCTCTGGCCGACGCCGCCGGGGAACACCGTGCAGCCGAGCGCAAGCGCACCGGCCTCGAGCATCCAGGCGCCGGGCGTCATGTGGTAGGAGAAGCTGTTGTGCACCAGATCGCCGGCGCGGAAGCCCGCGGCGAACAACGCGCGCGCCGTGCGCCACCAGTCGGGCAAACGGCCTTCGGGCTCGTAGATCGGACCCGGCGAGGAGAACACGCGGCCGAGTCTGCCGTAGGGCGTGGCGACGAGGCCGCCGAACGGCCGCTGCGTCTTCTGCAACTCGATCAGTTCATGTTTGCGCACCACCGGCAGCTTCGCCAGCGCGGCGCGCGAGTCGACCTGCGCCGCGTCGAAACCGGACAGCGACTTGCCGAAGAACGCGGCATGCGTTTTCGCATGCGCGATCTGCTTCGGCAGCCGCGCCATCAGGTCGCGTTCGCGCTCTTCGGGCGAGCGCGTTTCGAGGTTGTCGTAGTGCATGTCGTTTTCCATTGCGTTTTGCGTCACACGCAAAGCATGAAACGCCCCATTCGATCGCGGCCTGAGCGCGCCAAGGGCGGCGCGTGCTTTGAGTTCGAGACTTCTCGGTGCTTCCGGATCGGGCCGGTGGGGTGCTCTGCTGCGCGAAGGTAAAGGAGGAGGAGGCCGCCGTAGGCGGCCGACGGGGGACACGAAGCGCAGCAGAGCACCCCGCCGGCCCGATCGCGCTCCACCGTCGATACCAGCGGACGTTTCATCTCAGGCCAGCCAGCGTTTGCGCCGGCGATAGTGTTTGACGTCGCGGAAGCTCTTGCGTCCGTGACCGGACAAGCCAAGATAGAACTCCTTGACGTCCTCGTTGTTGCGCAACTCCTCGGCGGCGCCTTCCATGACGACGCGGCCGTTTTCGAGGATGTAACCGAAGTCGGCGAAGCGCAGCGCAACCATGGTGTTCTGCTCGGCGAGCAGAAAGCTCACCTTCTCGCGCGTGTTCAAGTCGCGCACGATCTCGAAGATCTCCTCGACGATCTGCGGCGCCAGGCCCATCGACGGCTCGTCGAGCAGGATCATCTCGGGATTGGCCATCAGCGCGCGGCCGATGGCGGTCATCTGCTGCTCGCCGCCGGAAGTGTAGCCGGCCTGCGAGCTGCGCCGCTGCTTGAGGCGCGGGAAATAGGCGTAGACCTTCTCGAGGTTCTGCTTCAACTGGCTGCGCGACGCCGACTGCGTATACGCGCCCGTCAGCAGGTTCTCCTCGATGGTCAGGTGGCCGAAGCAATGGCGGCCTTCCATGACCTGGATGACGCCGCCCTTGACCATCTCGTTCGGCGTCATCTGGTCGACGCGCCGACCCTGGAATTCGATGCTGCCCTTGGTCACCTCGCCGCGCTCGGCGCGCAGCAGGTTGGAGACGGCCTTGAGCGTGGTCGTCTTGCCGGCGCCGTTGGCTCCCAGCAGGGCGACGATCTTGCCCTCCGGCACTTCGAGCGAAACGCCCTTGAGCACCAGGATGACGTGGTCGTAGATGACTTCGATGTTGTTGACGTTGAGATAGGCCGACATGAGCGAGTCCCGTATCGAGCGGCGGCGCAGCGGGCGCGCATGCACCCGCCGCGTCCTGCCGGCTTACTTCTTCTTCGCCTCGGCGGCGCAATCGCGCGGCGTGATGCCCTTTTCCTTGGCGTACTTCTTGGCGTCGGCCTGGAACAGCGGGTGGATCAGCGCCTTGTTGCCCTCGATCCAGTCGGACACCAGCACCCACTTGGCGCCGTCCCACTGCTGGATCTTCACCTTGCCCGAACCTTCGTGGTTGTCGCAGGAAGTCTTCACTTCCGGCAGCAGCCCGGTGGCGCCCAGCACCTTGAGGCGGGCGTCGGTAAGGTTGAGGTTCTCCAGGCCCCAGCGCACCTGCTCGCCGTTCATCGGCTTGCCCTTGCCGAACTTGGCCTGGGCGGTGCGGATGGCTTCGACCGACAGCACGGCGGCGGAGACGCCGCGGTTGTAGAGGATGGTGCCGAGCTTGGCCTTGTCGGAGAGGTTGCCCTTGCCGGCGCCATACACGGTCTTCTCGATGTCGGCGATCAGCGGCACGCCCGCGCCGGAAACGTTCCAGGTGGCGGACATGTAGCCCTTGGCGGCTTCGCCGGCCGGGATGACGTCCTCCTCGGATCCGGCCCACCAGGAACCGATCATGTGGTCGCGCGGAAAGCCCATCTTCTGCGCGGTCTTGATCGCCGTCATGTTCATGACGCCCCAGCCCCACATGATCACGTAGTCCGGCTTTTCCTGGCGGATGCGCTGCCACTGGGCACCCTGCTCGTTGCCGGGATGGGCGACCGGAATCTGCACCAGCTCGAACTTGTTGAGGCGCGATTCGGCTTCCAGGGCAATGATCGGCTCCTTGCCGTAGGCGGAGTCATGGTAGAGGAAGACGATCTTCTTGCCGGCGAGGCTGCCGCCGTTCTTGTCCTTGAGGAACTTGATGATGGCGGACGCCTGCATCTGGTAGGTGGTCACCAGCGGGAAGGCGTAGGGGAAGACGGAGCCGTCGACCGCCATCGTCAGCCCGTAGCCCATCATCGCCAGCGGCAGGTGGTCGGCGACCGTCTTGTCGACCAGCGCGTAGGAAATGCCGGTCGACATGGTGTGGATCGGGCCGGGGAACTTCTTCGCCTTGTCCTTCAGTCGTTCGTAGCACTCCACGCCCTTGGCGTTGTTGTACTCGGTTTCGCATTCGTCCCAGGCCACCTTGACGCCGTCGATACCGCCCTTCATGTTGACGTAGGTCAGGTAGTCGATGAAGCCGCCATAGAAGGCCTGGCCGTTGGCGCCGTAGGGGCCGACGCGATAGTCGGGCAGCATGAAGTACTGGTCGTCGGCGGCCTGCGCCGGCGCGGAAAACGCCCCGGCGAGACAAGCTGCCGAAGCCGCGATGGCGACGGCGAACTGCTTGCTTTTCTGGAACATGAGTGTCTCCTTGTAGTTGAACTATTCCAACAAAATCTGCGCCGGCCCTAGTGAGGGAAGGGCCAAAGACGCAACTTCTCCTTCGCAATCTGCCACAAACGCGCCAGGCCGTGAGGTTCCACGACGAGGAAGAACATGATCAGCGCCCCGAACACCATCAACTGGATGTGCGAAACGGTGGCATTGTCGAACGGCAGGTGCAGCATGCTGGCTGCGGCCGGCAGGCTGATGTCGAGGAAGATCGGCAACAGCAGGATGAAGGCCGCGCCGAGGAAGCTGCCGAGGATGCTGCCGACGCCGCCGACGATGATCATGAAAAGTATCTTGAACGACATGTCGAGCGAGAAGCCGTCGGGCTCGACCGAACCGAGGTAGCAGAACGCATACAGCGCGCCGGCGACGCCGCAGTAGAACGAACTGACGGCGAAGGCGAGCAGCTTGGTGTGCATCAGGCGGATGCCGATGACCTCGGCGGCGACGTCCATGTCGCGCACCGCCATCCAGGCGCGGCCGGTGGTCGAGCGCACCAGGTTCTTCGCCGCCAGCGCCAGCAGCAGCACCAGCGTAAGCACCAGCAGGTAGGTGCTGCGCGGCGTGTCGAAGGCGAAGCCGAGGATGGTGATGCCCGGCAGCGAGATGACGCCCGAGGAGGAATCGTTCGACAGGTAGGGGAACTTCGTCAGGCACCAGACGATGAAGAACTGTGCCGCCAGCGTCGCCACGGCGAGGTAGAAGCCCTTGATGCGAAGCGACGGCAAACCGAAGAGGATGCCGACGGCGGCGGCGGTGAGGCCGGCCAGCAGGAAGGAGACGAGCACCGGCATGCCGTCGATGCGCACCTGAAAGTTGTAGGCGGCATAGGCGCCGACGGCCATGAAGGCCGCCGAGCCGAGCGACAACTGCCCGGCATAGCCGGTGAGGATGTTGAGGCCGAGCGCCGCCAGGGCAAAGATCAGGAAGGGCAGCAGGATCGCCGTGAACCAGTATTCGGAAGCGAACAGCGGGATGCCGACGAAGGCGACGGCGAGCAGCAGCAGCATGCCGATGCGGTCCTGGCGGATCGGGAAGATCTGCTGGTCGGCCGCGTACGTGGTCTTGAATTGTCCGGTTTCTCTGTAGAACATCTCTAGTGGTTCCAGCGTGCCGCGGTGTTAACCGCCGAGGGCGGCAGGGGGTTGCCGCCGCTTCGTGTCCCCCGGCGGACAAAAGCGATAAGGCGTCCGCCTCCTCCTTTACCTACGCGGCGGCAACCCCCCGCCACCCTCGGCTTGGCGCCGTGCCGTTCTGCCCGGAAATACGACGCCGGTTCCGCTCGTGCCAATGAATTTTCAAACCCGATCAATGTGCTTCTCCCCGAACAAACCCTCCGGGCGCACCAGCAGGAACAGCAGCGCCATCACATAAGGGAACCAGCCTTCGATGCCGCCGAAGTTGCCATCGAACATGCTCTGCATCACCGGCGGGATGTAGATCTCGGCGAGCTTCTCGGAGGCGCCGATGATGAGGCCGCCGACGATGGCGCCGGGAACCGAGGTGAAGCCGCCGAGGATCAGCACCGGCAAGGCCTTCAGCGCCGTGAAGGTGAGCGCGAACTGCACGCCGTTGCGCGCGCCCCAGAGCATGCCCGAGACCAGGGCGACGAAGCCCGCCACCGTCCACACCAGCGCCCAGATGTGCTGCAGCGGAATGCCGATCGACAGCGCCGCCTGGTGGTCGTCGGCCACCGCCCGCAGCGCGCGGCCGACGCGCGTGTATTGGAAGAACAGCGCCAGCACCACCACCAGCAGCGCGGCGATGCCGGCGGCGGCGAGGTCGAAGCGGCTGACGACGATGTTGAAGGCGTCGAGGATCGCCGGGATCGGCTCGTCGACGAGGCCGATGTCGAGCGGGCGCACGTCGTTGCCGAACAGCATCGGCGCCAGGCCCTCGATGAAGAACGACAGGCCGATGGTCGCCATGAACAGGGCGATCGGCGGCTGGTTCACCATCTTGCGCAGCACGAACTTCTCGGTGGCGATACCGAAGGCGGTCATGATGGCGAAGGCGAGAATGATCGCCAGCCACAGCGGTGCGCCCTTTTCCATGCAGCCGACGACCGACAGCGCCGCCAGGTAAACCATGGCGCCCTGGGCGAAGTTGAGCACGCCCGAGGCCTTGTAGATCAGCACAAAACCGAGCGCCACCATCGAATACATGACGCCGGCGAGCAGGCCGCCGATCAGGACTTCGAAGAAGAATGACATGGCCGCGGCTCCGTCAATGCTGCGTGCCGAGGTAGGCGGAAATCACCTCGGGGTTGTTCTTGACCTCGTCCGGCACGCCGTCGCCGATCTTCCTGCCGTAGTCGAGGACGACGACGCGGTCGGAGATGTCCATCACCACGCCCATGTCGTGCTCGATCAGCACGATGGTGGTGCCGAACTGGTCGTTCACGTCGAGGATGAAGCGGCACATGTCCTGTTTCTCCTCGACGTTCATGCCGGCCATCGGCTCGTCGAGCAGCAGCATCTTCGGCTCGGCGGCGAGCGCGCGGCCCAACTCGACGCGCTTTTGCAGGCCGTAGGGCAGGCGCCCGACCGGCGTCTTGCGGATGTGCTCGATCTCGAGGAAGTCGATCACTTCCTCCACCTTGGCGCGATGCGCGAGTTCCTCGCGCTTGGCCGGCCCCCACCACAGCGCATGCTGCAGGAAGCCGGCCTTCATCTTGAGGTTGCGTCCGGTCATCAGGTTGTCGAGGACGGACATGCCCTTAAACAGCGCGATGTTCTGGAAGGTGCGGGCGATGCCGGCGACGGCGGCGGCGTGGGTGTTCATGTCGCAGCGACGCTCGCCGTGGAAGACGATCTCGCCCTCCTGCGGCCGGTACACGCCGTTGATGACGTTGAGCATCGAGCTTTTGCCGGCGCCGTTCGGGCCGATGATGGCGCGGATCTCGTGCTCCTTCACGTCGAAGGAAATATCGGTCAGCGCCTTGACGCCGCCGAAGCGCAACGAGATGTTGCGCAAATCCAGGATGACTTCGCCGATCTCGCGCGCCATTATGCCGCCCCCTGCGCCGCGGCCTTGGGAAATGTCTTGGCGTCGCGGATCGCCAGGTCGGCCGCCACCTTGCCGCGGCGGCCGTCCTCGAACTTCACTTCGGTTTCGATGAACTGCGAGGCGCGGCCCGAGTAGAGCGCATCGATCAGCACCGCGTACTTCTCGGCGACGAAGCCGCGCCGCACCTTGCGCGTGCGCGTCAGCTCGTCGTCGTCGGGATCGAGTTCCTTGTGCAGCACCAGGAAGCGGTGCAACTGCGTGTCGGCGACCATGGCGTCGGCCGCCAGTTCGGCATTCACCTGCTCGATGCAGTCGCGGATCAGGTCGAGTACCTCGGGCTTGCCGGCGAGGTCGGTGTAGCCCGAGTAGGCGATGTGGCGCCGCTCGGCCCAGTTGCCCACCGCGCCCATGTCGATGTTGATGAAGGCGCAGACCATGTCGCGGCCGTGGCCGAAGCACACCGACTCCTTGACGTAGGGGAAGAATTTTAGTTTGTTCTCGATGTAGTTGGGCGCGAACATGGCGCCGCCGGAGAGCTTGCCGACGTCCTTGGCGCGGTCGATGATCTTGAGGTGGCCCTCGGCGTCGAGGAAGCCGGCGTCGCCCGTCATGAAGTAGCCGTCGGCGTTGATCGACTCGGCCGTGGCGTCGGGACGCTTGTAGTATTCCTTGAGCAGCATCGGCCCCTTGACGAGAATCTCGCCGTTGTCGGCGATCTTGATTTCGACGCCCGGCGCCGGCTTGCCGACGGAATCGAACTTGATCTGGCCGTCGGGCTGCAGGCAGACGTAGGCGCAGGTCTCGGTCTGGCCGTAAAGCTGCTTGAGATTGATGCCGATGGAACGGTAGAAGCGGAAGAGATCCGGGCCGATGGCGGCGCCGGCGGTGTAGGCGACGCGGATGCGGCTCATGCCCAGCACGTTGCGCAGCGGGCCGTAGATGACGAGATTGCCCAGCGCGTAGAGCAGGCGGTCCGCCGCCGCCACCGGCTTGCCGTCGAGAATCTCGGCGCCGCAGCGCTTGGCGACGTCCATGAAATAGTGGAAGAGCTTGCGCTTAACCGTGCCGGCATCTTCCATGCGGATCATCACCTGCGTCAGCATGTTCTCGAAGACGCGCGGCGGCGCGAAATAATAGGTCGGGCCGATTTCGCGCAAGTCGGTCATCACGGTATCGCCGGATTCCGGGCAGTTCACCGTGAAGCCGACATAGATCGCCTGCGCCAGCGAGAACAGGTGGTCGCCGACCCAGGCCATCGGCAGGTAGGAGAGGATGTCGTCGCTGTCCTTCAGGCCGTCGAACTCGGCGCCTCCGCGGGCGGCGGCGATGAAGGCGCGATGCGTCTGGCACACGCCCTTGGGCTTGCCGGTGGTGCCCGAGGTGTAGAGCATCACCGAAATGTCCTCGGCGGCGCCCTCGGCGATTTCCGCGGCGATGAAGTCCGGATGATTGCGGTTGTGGATGCGCCCCATCGCCACGGCTTCGTCGAAGCTCAACAGGAAGGTCTGGGTGTAATGGCGCATGCCGCGCGGATCGTCGTAGACGATGTGCCGGAGGTCGGGGCACTGGTCCTTGACCTCCATCAGCTTGTCGACCTGCTCCTGGTCCTCGACGACGGCGATGCGGATGCCGGCATCCTGGAGCACGAACACCATCTCGGCGGCGACGGCGTCCTGGTAGAGAGGCACGGGAACGCCGCCGAGCATCTGCGCGGCAAGCATGGAGCCGTAGAGGCGCGGACGGTTGTCGCCGATGATGGCGAGGCGGTCGCCGCGACGGAAGCCGAGTTGGGCCAGGCCGCAGGCCAGCGCCTGGGTTTCTTCCGCCACCTCGGCCCAGGTCCGCGTCTGCCAGATGCCCAAATCCTTTTCGCGCACGGCGGGACGGGCGCCGCGCACGCTGGCGTGGTGCATCAACAGGCGCGGAAACGTATCGAGCGCGCCGCCGTCGGGCATTGCAGCCATCAATTAGATCTCCTCAAATCGCCGCCGCTTTGCGCTGCGCCGAGAGCGTAGCGCGCGGTCTGTCCGGCTTTCCGGCAAGCCCATTGTAACCGCAGCTTGCCGTCGTCCTAGAACCCCTTTGGGGCAACTGGAACGCAGTCTAAGACGGGGCTGCGCCTATAATTGTCACGTGGCTGACAATCCAGACAAAAAAGCGCCGACCCTCGCCGACGCCCTGCGCTCCTCGCGCTGGGCCGCGGCTCTCACCCAGGAAGAATGGGCACAAGTCGAGCAGGGAGTATTCGAGCGGCAGATTCCGGCCGGCGGCTTCATTTGCCGCAAGGGCGAGGCGGTCGACTGCTGGTTCGGCCTCATCGCCGGCCTGGCGAAGATGTCCTCCGACTGGGTCACCGGCAAGACCGCGACCTACACCGGCCTGCCGCCCGGCGCCTGGTTCGGCGAAGGCTCGATCCTGAAGTCGGAACCGCGCCGCTACGACATCATCGCCCTGCGCGACGCGCGCGTCGCCTGCCTGCGCCGCGACACCTTCCAGTGGCTGCTCGACCACAGCATCCCCTTCAACCGCTACCTGCTGGTGCAGTTGAACGAACGCCTCGGCCAGTTCATCGGCCTGCTCGAATCGGAACGCCTGCTCGATACCGACACCCGCGTCGCGCGTTGCCTGGCCGGCCTGTTCAATCCCATCCTCTACCCCGGCCTCGGTCCGCAGCTCGCCATTTCGCAGGAAGAGATCGGTTACCTGGCCGGCGTCTCGCGCCAGCGCGTCAATCGCTCGCTGAAGATCCTCGAGGACGCCGGCTTCCTCAGCATCGCCTACGGCAGCATCACCATCGGCGACCTCGCCGGCCTGCGGCGCTTCGGCGGCTGAGCCGCCGACGGACCTGCGCATGCTGCGGCTGACCGAACTCAAGCTCCCGCTCGACCACCCCGCTGACGCGCTGCGCGCCGCCGTCTGCAAGCGCCTCGGTGTCGCCGACAAGGATCTCCTCGGCTGCTCGATCTGCCGCCGCGGCTACGACGCCCGCAAGAAGTCGGCCATCGTCCTCGTCTATGCACTCGACGTCGCCGTGCGCGACGAGGCCGCGCTTCTCAAACGCCTGCGCGGAGACGCCCACGTCGCGCCGACGCCGGACACGACGTACCGCTTCGTCGCCCAGGCCCCGGCCGATTTGCCGTCGCGGCCGGTGGTCGTCGGCACCGGCCCCTGCGGCCTGTTCGCCGGCCTGGTGCTGGCGCAGATGGGCTTCCGCCCGATCATCCTCGAGCGCGGCAAGGCGGTGCGCGAGCGCACCAAGGATACCTGGGGCCTGTGGCGCCAGGGCAAGCTCGACCCCGAGTCGAACGTGCAGTTCGGCGAGGGCGGCGCCGGCACCTTCTCCGACGGCAAGCTGCACAGCCAGATCAAGGATCCGCAGCACCGCGGCCGCAAGGTGCTCGACGAATTCGTCAAGGCCGGCGCGCCGCCCGAGATCCTCTACGTCAGCAAGCCGCACATCGGCACCTTCCGCCTCGTCGGCATGGTCGAGCAGATGCGCGCCGGCATCGTCGCGCTCGGCGGCGAGGTGCGCTTCGGCGCGCGGGTCGAAGACATCGAGATCGCGCGCGATGCCGCCGGCGAC
>DAIEEM010000159.1 GCA_027325905.1 Rhodocyclaceae bacterium | reverse complement strand
TTCCGCCTCGCGCTTCGCCTGCCGCTGCGCGGCGAGTTGTTCCGCGGCGACCAGGTGTTCCGCCGCCGCCGCTTCCGCCGCACGCTCGGCAACGACACGGGCCTCGGCCTGCGTGCGGGCCACCGCTTCGGCCTCCGCCTTGCGCCGCGCCTGCTGCGCCGCTTCGTTCTCGGTCTGGGTGCGGGCGATGGCCGCCAGCTCGCGGGCACGATCGGCGTCGGCGCGGGCCTGCTCCTGGGCGGCGAGCGTGCGTTCGGTGTTGGCGCGGATCTTCGCCAGCGTCGTCGCCTCGTTCTCGGCCTGTTCCAGCAACCGATGCTGCGCCACGGCTTGGCGCGTCGCATCCAGGCGCTCGCGCGCCAGGCGCTCGGCCTCGGCGTCGGCGTCGGCGCGCAGCACCGCGTGCTTGCGCAAGTTGGCTTCGGCGTCGATGCGCCGGCGCGTCGCCTCGAGCGTTCCGGCCTCGCTGCGGATGCGCCGCTGCGCCGCCGCGGCCTGCTCGGCTTCCGCCATCTCCCGCGCCTGCCACTCGTCGGCGGCGCGCGCGGCGCCGGCGCGCGGATCGGCCGCTTCCGCGACCGCGTCGGCCGCGGCCCGTTGCCGGCGCAAGACCTCCGCCGCGACGCGGTTTTCGGCGGCCATGCGCGCCACTTCCCTGGCGTCTTCGTCCTGCGTCATCGCACCCATGCCGGGCTCCCGATTCGGAGTTTTCCTGATCGCTTGGATTTTAGGTGGGCGCCGAACGCACCGATCGGCCGATAAGGGCGGCAAAAGCCGCGGTCTCCGGGGAACAACTGGGCCTCGGGTAGAATCGCAGCATGGAAGCATTGCTCGTCTTCACCAACCTGCCCGACGCCGACGCGGCCCGCACCCTGGCGGCGCGGCTCGTCGAACTGCGCCTGGCGGCCTGCGTGAATATGCTGGCGCCCTGCCGCTCGACCTATCGCTGGCAAGGCAAGATCGAAGAGGCCGAGGAAGTGCCGCTGCTCATCAAGACCAGCGCCGCCCGCTATGCCGCGCTGGAGGCGGCGATACGCGCCGCGCATCCCTATGAACTTCCGGAAATCGTCGCTGTCCCAGCGACGCGCGGCCTGCCCGAATACCTTGCCTGGGTCGCAGCCGAAACCGCCACGGACGATTCGACCCCATGCTGACCCGCATCCTTCTGCCCCTGCTGTTCTGGGCAACGGCCATCACCGGCCATGCCGCCGGCGAACCGCTGGAACCTCAACAGGCCTACCAGTTCTCGGCGCGCGCCAGCGACGGCAAGACGCTCGAAGCCCACTGGAAAATCGCCGACGGCTACTACCTTTACCGCGACAAGATCACGTTCGAGGCCCTGCCGGCGACGGTGAAGCTCGGCACGCCGCAATTCCCCGCCGGCAAGGTCAAGAACGACGAGTTCCTCGGCAAGGTCGAGACCTACCGCGGCGACCTGACTATCGCCATTCCGGTGACGGCGGGAAATGTCGATGGCATGACGCTAAAGGCGACCTCGCAAGGCTGCTGGGACCAGGGCGTCTGCTATCCGCCGCAGACGCAGGAGGCCATGGTGAAACTCGCCGCCGTCGCCGAAGCCTTGCCGGCCTTCTCGACAGCCGCGCCGGCCATGTCGACGGCGCCCGCCGTCGCGCCGAACGCCGGCGGCGACGAATCCTCGCGCATCGCCCGGATATTTCGCCAGGGCAACTCCTGGCTGGTGCTGGCGAGCTTCTTCGGCTTCGGCCTGCTGCTGTCCCTCACCCCCTGCGTCTTCCCCATGGTGCCGATCCTCTCGGGCATCATCGTCAGCCACGGCCATGCCGTGTCGCACGCCCGCGCCTTTGTGCTCTCGGCCGCCTACGTGCTGGGCATGGCGGTCACCTACGCCGCGGTCGGCGTCGCCGCCGGCTTCTCCGGTACGCTGCTGTCCGCCGCCTTGCAGAACGCCTGGGTGCTGACGGCTTTCGCGCTGATCTTCGTCGTGCTGTCGCTGTCGATGTTCGGCTTCTACGAACTGCAACTGCCGACCGCGCTGCAAAGCCGGCTGTCGGACACCGCCAACCGCCAAGGCGGCTCGCTGGCCGCCATCGCGCTGATGGGCGCGCTCTCGGCCCTGATCGTCGGGCCTTGCGTCGCCGCACCCTTGGCCGGCGCGCTGCTCTACATCGCCCAGACCGGCGACGCCGCGCTCGGCGGCGCCGCGCTGTTCGCCATGGCGCTGGGCATGGGCGTGCCGCTCGTCGTCGTCGGCGTCTTCTCGCGCTCGCTGCTGCCGAAGGCGGGGCCGTGGATGGAGGCGGTGAAGAAGTTCTTCGGCGTCGTCATGCTGGCCACCGCGCTGTGGATGGTCTCGCCGGTGATTCCGGTCTGGGCGCAGATGCTCGGCTGGGCCGCGCTACTGATCGTGCCGGCCATTTACGTCCATGCCATCGACCCGCTGCCGCCGCACGCCACGGGCTGGCACCGGCTGTGGAAGGGCGTCGGCGTCGTCATGCTGCTGGTCGGCGCCGCCATGCTGGCCGGCGTGCTCGGCGGCGCCCGCGATCCCCTGAAGCCGCTCGGTTTCCTCGGCGGCGTCGGCAACTGCGAAGCGGCCACCGCCGCGCCGCAGTTCGAACGCGTCAAGTCGGTCGCCGAACTCGACATGCGCATCAAGGCCGCCGGCAAACCGGTAATGCTCGACTTCTACGCCGACTGGTGCGTGTCCTGCAAGGAACTGGAGAACATCACCTTCGCCGACGCCAAGGTCGCCGCGCGCATGAAGGACTTCGTGCTGCTGCAGGCCGACGTCACGGCCAACACGGCCGACGACGCCGCGCTGCTCAAGCGCTTCGGCCTCTTCGGCCCGCCGGGCATCGTCTTCTTCGACCGCAACGGGCGCGAGATCGAAAGCCGGCGCATCGTCGGCTACCTGCCGCCAGAGCAGTTCCTGCCCAGCCTGGACGCGGCCGGCCGTTCCTGAATTCCATCCGAAGGGGAGCTTCATGTTTACCGGCATCATCACCGCCACCGGCAAGATCACGCACGTGCAGCCGCTAGAGCAAGGCGTGCGCCTCACGGTCGCCGCGCCTAAGCTGGGCCTGGCCGACGTCGCCATCGGCGATTCGATCGCCCATCAGGGCGTCTGCCTGACGGTCGTCGGCAAGAAGGGCGGCAGCTACCAGATCGACGTCTCGCGCGAGACGCTCGACTGCACCGTCTGCCTCGACGCCGCGGGCACCGAGGTCAACCTCGAGAAAGCCATGCGGCTGTCCGACTTCATCGGCGGCCATCTCGTTTCCGGCCACGTCGACGG
>DAIEEM010000169.1 GCA_027325905.1 Rhodocyclaceae bacterium | reverse complement strand
AGATCGAGCACCGCGCCGCCCGCCGGGATCAGCGCGGCAAAGCGCCGCACCCAGGCGGAAGGCACGTCATGGCTTGGCAATTGCGGCGATGAGGTATCCATTCCTGTATGATTTTACCCAGGAAGGCTCCAATCACTTCATGAATTCAAGACACGACAATCCGGGCGCGTCCACACCGCGGCGCACTCTGCTCGACGAGGTCACCGCGCACGAGGCGACGCTGGAGCGCCTCAAAAGCGTGGAGGACGCGTACGAGCGCTTCGTGCCGCGCCAGTTCCTGCAACTGATGGGTTTCGAGGACATCCGCGAGGTGCGCCTGGGCGACCAGGTCGAGCAGCCGATGACCATCCTCTTCGCCGACATATGCGACTTCACCAACCTGTCGGAGTCGATTTCGCCGCAGGAAAACTTCAACTTCCTCAATTCCTACCTCTCCCAGATGCAGCCGGCGATCGCCGCCAACGGCGGCGTCATCGACAAATACGTCGGCGACGCCATCCTGGCGCTGTTCCCGGCCTCGGCCGACGACGCGCTGCGCGGCGCGGTTTCCATCCTCAACCAGCTCGACATCTACAACGCCGGCCGCCACCGCGCCGGCTACGTCTCGATCCGCATCGGCATCTGCGTCAATACCGGCACCGTCATGCTAGGCACCGTCGGCTCGGCATCGCGCATGGACGTCACCGTTATCGGCGACGCCGTGAACCTGGCCGCGCGCCTCGAACGCATCACGCGCGAATGGGACGTCTCGCTGCTCATCAGCGAACACACGCTGCTCTCCCTCAACGATCCGGCGCCGTTCGGCATCCGCCTCATCGACCGGCCGCAGATCCGCGGCAAGCAGGAAATCCAGTCGGTTTACGAAGTCTTCGACGCCGACCCGCCCGCCCTGCGCGCCGCCAAGCGCAAGACGCGGAATCTCTTCGAGACGGCGCTGGCCTGCGTGCACCTCGGCTACCCCGACGACGCCGCCGTCATGCTGCAGCAATGCCTCGACCTCGCCCCCGACGACCGGCCGGCGCGGATCTACCTCGAGCGCTGCCGCGGCGGCGCTCACGGGCCGACCGACATCCTGCGGCCGTGGAGCGACGACTATCTCACCGGCATCGCGCCGATCGACGCCGATCACCGCAAGCTGTCGGCCGCGGCCAACGCCCTGATCGAGAAGCTGCTCGCCGACCGTAGCGACGGCGTCGCCGCCGCGCTGGCAGCGCTGGGCGACGCCCTCGACGCCCATTTCGAACTCGAGGAAAACCTCATGGAGAAGGCGGGCTACGCGCCGCTGCTCGAACATGCGCGCGAGCACCGCCGCCTGCGCCAGTCGTACCGGCAATTCGCCGCCAAGGTCACGAGCGGCGCGGACGACTTCCGCTACCTCGCTTTCGCCTGCCAGTGCGTGGTCGCCGACTGGCTCATCGACCACGCGCAGAAATCCGACCGCGCCCTCGGCCTGTTCCTGCAAAAGGCCGCGGCGCAGACCTGAGCGGCACGCGTTTTCCGGCCGCTCCGGCGCCAAGTGCGGGAAACGGACGGCGTTGCTTTCCGGCAGCATGACGGCTAGCTTGGGAACACCATTGATGGTATTCTTGCTGCGTTGCAGCATCGCTCTCAAGAGGCCGGTCATGCATTACGAACAACACTACCTCACCCCCCTCTTTGAACCCAAGTCGGTCGCCATCATCGGCGCTTCCGAAACGCCCGGCTCCATCGGCGCGACGCTCGCCCGCAACATGCTCGACAACGTCGATGCCGGCTACCAGGGCAAGGTCTTCTTCGTCAATCCCAAGCACGACACCGTCTTCGGCCTGCCGAGCTACGATTCCGTCGAGAGCATCCCGCAGCGGCTCGATCTGGCCGTCATCTGCACCAAGGCCCAGACCGTGCCGGCCATCGTCGACGCCTGCGGCCGCGCCGGCTGTCGCAATGCCGTCATCATCGCCGGCGGCTTCAGTGAAGCCGGCCCGCGCGGCACCGCGCTCGAGCGCTCGGCGCTGGAATCGGCACGCCGCCATCGCCTGCGCCTGCTCGGCCCCAACTGCCTGGGACTGATGCGGCCGTCGGCCGGCATCAACCTGACCTTCGCCCACGGCAGCGCCGTCCCCGGCACCATCGGCCTCATCTCGCAGTCCGGCGCGCTGTGCACCGCCATCCTCGACTGGGCGCGCCCCTACAACGTCGGCTTCTCGACCGTCGTTTCGCTCGGCGCCGAAAGCGACATCGACTTCGGCGAAGTGCTCGACTACATGGTCGCCGACCCGCGCACCGAAAATATCTTCCTCTACATCGAAGGCATCAAGAATTCGCGCCGCTTCATGAGCGCGCTGCGCGCGGCGGCACGCTGCAAGCCGGTGCTGCTGATCAAGGTCGGCCGTCACCCCGCCGGCGAGAAGGCCGCCCTGTCGCACACCGGCGCCGTCGTCGGCGCCGACGACGTCTTCGACGCCGCCCTGCGCCGCGCCGGCGTCGTGCGCCTGGGCACCGTCGCCCAGATGTACGCCGCGGCGCAGGCGCTGTTCTCGCATTTTCACCCGCGCGGCAACCATCTCGCCATCATCACCAACGGCGGCGGCCCCGGCGTCATGGCCGCCGACCACGCCGAAGACATCGGCATCCCGCTGGCGAAGCTGTCGCCGGCCACCGCGCTCAAGCTCACCGAAACGCTGCCGGCCACCTGGTCGAAGACCAACCCCATCGACCTCGTCGGCGACGCCGACCCGGCACGCTACGGCGCCGCCGTGCAGGCCTGCGTCGACGACGACCTCGTCGACGGCATCCTCGTCATCCTGACGCCGCAGGCGATGACCGACCCGACGCAGGCGGCGCGCGCCGTCATCGAGATCGCCCGCAAGACCGACAAGCCCATCGTCACCTGCTGGATGGGCGAAGAACAGGTGCGCGAAGCGCGCCTGCTGTTCCGCGGCGCCGGCGTGCCGACCTTCCGCACGCCCGAACCGGCGGTCGAACTGTTCTCGCACATCTCCGCCTACTACCGCAACCAGAAGCTGCTGATGCAGACGCCGGCGGCGATTTCCGACCACGTCGCGCCGCGCCTGGAATCGGCCAAGCTGGTGATCGAGACAGCCCTCGCCGAAGGCCGCAAGGCCTTGAACGAGATGGAATCGAAAGCCCTGCTGGCGGCCTTCCGCATCCCCATCGCACAAACCGTCGTCGCCCGCTCGCCCTCCGAAGCCATGGTGCTGTCCGAGGAAATCGGCCTGCCGGTGGTGATGAAGATCGATTCGCCCAACATCACGCACAAGTCCGACTCCGGCGGCGTGCGCCTGAACGTCAATTCGCTCGCCGCCGTGCGCGACGCCTATCCCGAGATCATCGAGGAGGTGAAGAAGAACCGCCCCGACGCCATCATCCACGGCGTCGCCATCGAGCCGATGATCCAGAAGGCCAACGGCCGCGAACTCATCGTCGGCATGATCCGCGACGAGATCTTCGGCCCGACCATCATCTTCGGCCCCGGCGGCGTCGGCATCGAAGCCTCCGGCAAGGACCGCGCCGTCGCCCTGCCGCCGCTGAACCGCTTCCTCGTCGCCGACATGCTGGCGTCGACGCACACCACGGCCAGGCTCGGCGAATTCCGCAACATGCCGGCCGTCAGCATGGAAGCGCTGGAAGCCGTGCTGCTGCGCGTCTCCGAAATGGTCTGCGAACTGCCGTGGATCCGCGAGATGGACATCAATCCGCTGATCGTGGATGAGAACGGCGCCGTCGCCGTCGATGCGCGCATCGCCATCGAGAATCTGGCGCTGACGGCCGGCCGCTACGACCACATGGCGATCCATCCCTATCCGTCGCACCTGGCCATGAAATACCAGACCTCCGACGGCACCACGGTGTCGATCCGCCCGATCCGGCCGGAAGACGCCGACATGGAGCAGGACTTCGTCAAGCACCTGTCGCCGGAAACCAAGTACTACCGCTTCATGAACACCATCCGCGAATTGTCGATCGCACAGTTGACGCGCCTGACGCAGATCGACTACGACCGCGAAATGGCCTTCGTCGCCATGGCCGAGCAGGACGGCGTCGCCACCGAGGTCGGCGTCGTCCGCTACGCCACCAACCCGGACGGCGAATCCTGCGAGTTCGCCATCGTCGTCGCCGACACCTGGCAGGGCAAGGGCCTGGCGCGCCGCCTGATGGGCGTGCTCATCGACACCGCCAGCAGCCGCGGCCTCAAGTACATGAACGGCGACTTTCTCGCCGAGAACTCGCGCATGATCGCCTTCGTCTCCAGCCTCGGCTTCGTCGTTTCGGCGCATCCCGACGACCCCGGCTTGAAGCGCGGCGTGCTGGCGCTGAACTGAAATGAAACAGGTACGCCCTGACGAACGCGCGCTCGAGCCGGCGGCATCGGGAGCACGCTCGGGCCGGCGGGGTGCCCTGCCACGCTTCGTGTCCCCCGTCGGTCGCCTGCGGCGGCCTCCTCCTCCTTTACCTACGCGCAGCAGGGCACCCCACCGGCCCGAGCGGAAACCGGGGTAGTTGTGCCGGATTCGCCGAACATCAAGCCAAGGGTGACGGGTGGCCGACGCAGCGAGGTAAAGGCGGAGGAGGCGATCGAAGATCGCCGGCGGAGGACAGGAGCTGCGTCGGCCACCCGTTGCCCTTGGCGCGCGCATTGAGGCAACGCGCCATGGAAAACTGACATGGCGCGCTGCCCCTGGTGCGGCGACGACCCGCTCTACGTCGCCTATCACGACACCGAATGGGGCGTGCCGCTGCACGACGACCGCAAGCTGTTCGAGTTCCTCATCCTCGAAGGCGCGCAGGCCGGGCTGTCCTGGCTGACCATCCTCAGGAAGCGCGAAAACTACCGCCGCGCGCTCGACGGCTTCGACGCGCAGAAGATCGCCCGCTACGGCGCGCCGGACGTCGCCCGCCTCATGGCCGACGCCGGCATCGTCAGGAACCGGCTCAAGATCGCGGCGACCGTCGCCAATGCCCGTGCCTTCCTCGCCGTGCAGGAGGAATTCGGCTCCTTCGACGCCTACCAGTGGCGCTTCGTCGACGGCCGGCCGATCCGCAACGCCTGGCGCTCGCTGGCCGAAATCCCGGCGTCGACGCCGCTGTCCGACGCCCTGGCGAAAGACCTCAAGCGGCGCGGCTTCAAATTCGTCGGCACCACCATCTGCTACGCCCACATGCAGGCCGTCGGGCTGATC
>DAIEEM010000142.1 GCA_027325905.1 Rhodocyclaceae bacterium | reverse complement strand
CGATCGATGGCCAGCATCACCGGCAGGTTCTGCAGGGCGATGTCGTGCACGAGTTGATCGTAGGCGCGTTGCAGGAAAGTCGAGTAGATCGCCACCACCGGCTTCATGCCTTCGCAAGCAAGTCCGGCGGCGAAGGTCAGCGCATGCTGCTCGGCGATGCCGACGTCGTGATAGCGCTGCGGGAACTCCTCGGCGAAGCGCACCAGGCCCGAGCCTTCGCGCATCGCCGGCGTGATGCCGACCAGGCGCTCGTCGGCGCGGGCCATGTCGCACAGCCAGTCGCCGAAGATCTGCGTGTAAGTGAGGCGGCCGGAGCCCTTGCCGGCGGCGATGCCGTTGGCGGCGTCGAATTTCGAAACGCCGTGATAGAGGATGGGGTCGGCTTCGGCCAGCTTGTAGCCCTGGCCCTTCTTGGTGACGACGTGCAGGAACTGCGGCCCCTTGAGCTGGCGCAGGTTCTGCAAGGTCGGGATCAGCGAGTCAAGATCGTGGCCGTCGATGGGGCCGATGTAGTTGAAGCCGAATTCCTCGAACAGCGTGCTCGGCACGATCATGCCCTTGACGTGCTCTTCGGCTCGCTTGGCGAGTTCGAGCAGCGTCGGCGTCGCCTTCAGCACCTTCTCGCCGGCGCGGCGGGCGGCGTTGAAGGTGCGGCCCGACAGCAGCCGCGCCAGGTACTTGTTGAGCGCGCCGACCGGCTGCGAGATCGACATGTCGTTGTCGTTGAGGATCACCAGCAGGTTGGCATCGATGACGCCGGCGTTGTTGAGCGCCTCGAAGGCTTGGCCGGCCGACATGGCGCCGTCGCCGATGACGGCGACGACGCGGCGCTCCTCGCCCTTGTCGCGGGCCGCCACGGCCATGCCGAGCGCCGCGGAAATGGAGGTCGAGGAATGGCCGACGCCGAAGGTGTCGTAAACGCTCTCGCTGCGGCGCGGGAAGCCGGAGACGCCGTCCTTCATGCGCAGCCGGGCCATGCCGTGGCGCCGTCCGGTGAGTACCTTGTGGGCGTAGGTCTGGTGGCCGACGTCCCAGACCAGGCGGTCCTCCGGCGTATCGAAGACGTAGTGCAGCGCGATCGTGAGTTCCACGGTGCCTAGATTGGACGCCAGGTGCCCGCCGGTCTTGGCGACGGAGTCGACGAGAAATGCGCGCAGTTCGTCGGCCAGCTTGGACAGTTCCTCGCGCGGCAACTGGCGCAGTTCGGCCGGTGAGGCGATGGTTTCGAGCAAGGGATAAGAGACGGTCATCAGAAGCTACGCTCGACGATGAAGTCGGTCAGTTGGTGCAGGCGCAGTGCGCGCTCGCCGAACCCCGCCAGCGCCGCATGGGCATCGGTGCGCAGTTCGGCGGCCTGGTCTTTCGCGCGCTGGTTGCCGAGCAGATTCACATAGGTCGGCTTGCCCTGGGCGGCGTCCTTGCCGGCGGTCTTGCCCAGCGTCGCCGTGCTGGCCTCGGCGTCGAGGATGTCGTCGACGACCTGGAACAGCAGCCCGGCGCGGTTGGCGAAATGGGCGAGGCGTTCGAGCGCATCGACATCGGCATCGCCGCAATGGGCGCCGAGCAGGACGGCGGCGCGGATCAGCGCCCCGGTCTTGTGGATGTGCATGAATTCGAGCTCTTCGAGCGTCAAGGTCTTGCCGACGGCGCCGAGGTCGATGGCCTGGCCGCCGGCCATGCCGCGCGAGCCGGCGGCGTGGGCGAGCAGGGCCAGCATGGCGAGCCGGCGTCCGGCATCGGTTGCGACGGGTTCCTCGGCCAGCACCTGGAAGGCCTGGGTCTGCAGTGCGTCGCCGGCCAGCAGGGCGGTGGCCTCGTCGTATTCGACATGGCAGGTCGGCTTGCCGCGGCGCAGGACGTCGTCGTCCATGCAGGGCAGGTCGTCGTGCACCAGCGAATAGACGTGGATCATCTCGACGGCGCAGGCGGCGCGGTCGAGACGCACGGCGTCGGCGCCGAAGATTTCGCCGGCGGCGTGGCACAGCAGCGGGCGCACCCGCTTGCCGCCGCCGAGCGCGGCGTAGCGCATGGCTTGGTGCAGGCGCGCGGGGGCGGCGGCAGCGGCGGGCAGGAGCCGCTCCAGCGCGCTTTCCGTCCGCTGTTGGACGGCGGACATCCAGGAGGCGAAGTCCATAACGATCAGTCGGCGCCTTCGCCGGCGTCGGCCAGATCGCGCAAGGCGCCGTCTTCGAGCAGGCGAATCTTTTGTTCGGCGGCGCCCAGGCGCTCCTGGCAGACTTTCAGCAGCGCCATGCCGCGCTCGTACTGGGCCAGGGATTCTTCGAGCGGCGCCTCGCCGCTTTCCATGGCGGCGACGATGCCCTCCAGTTCCTGGAGGGCTGCTTCGAACGAGGCGGGTGGCTGGGCGGCGGACATGGGCAGGCGCTGGATCGATGGGAAACGCGTAAAAATAGCTTATCGGCTGGCCCTAGGTCAAATTGGCTATACTCGCGCCCTCGCGCTGCAGGGGCCGCAGCGTCCCTGTTCATGGCGTTTCCGCAGCATTTCTTGGAGGTTGGGGATCATGTCCGAAATCGCGTCCCCCGCGCAAACGACTCCCGGCGCTTCGCAATTTCCCGTCGCCTGGTATTTCGACGAAAAGCTCTTCGAACTGGAGCGGCAACTGTTGTTCGCCGCCGGACCGGGCTACGCCGGCCACGAGTTGATGGTGCCCGAACCCTACGATTACCGCTCGACGGAATGGCGCGACCATGCCGCGTTGCTGGTACGCCAGCCCGACGGCGTCTACGAGATGTCCAACGTCTGCCGCCACCGCCAGGCCGTCATGCTGCAGGGGGCGGGCAAGGCGCAGAACATCGTCTGTCCGGTACACCGCTGGACCTACGACACGCAGGGAACGCTGATCGGCGCGCCGCATTTCCCGGCCAATCCCTGCCTCAATCTCGGCAAGCGCAAGCTGGAAAGCTGGAACGGCCTGCTGTTCAAGGGACCGCGCACGGCGGCGGCGGATCTCGCCGGCATGGCGCTGGCGGCCGAGTTCGACTTTTCCGGATACAAGCTCGACCGCGTCGAACTGCACCTGTGCAACTACAACTGGAAAACCTTCATCGAGGTCTACCTCGAGGACTACCACGTCGTGCCTTTCCATCCGGGGTTGGGCAACTTCGTCACCTGCGACGACCTCGCCTGGCAATTCGGCGACTGGTACTCGGTGCAGAAGGTGGGCATCACCTCGCTCGCCAAGGCCGGTTCCAAGCCCTACGGTCGCTGGCAGAAGGCGCTGCTCGATGCCTACGGCGCCGCC
>DAIEEM010000135.1 GCA_027325905.1 Rhodocyclaceae bacterium | reverse complement strand
CCTCTGTGTCAAGCCGAGCTGCCGCCGCTGCCGGCCGCGGCGCTCGCCGCCCTCGCCGCCGAGGCGTTGGCGCGCGGCCGCAGCCTGACTATCGTCGTCCCCGACGACGAACCGCTGCCGGACATCTCCAACGCCCTCGATCTCGGCCTGCGTCCGCTATGCCTGGTGCTGCCGGCCGCCGACTATGCCGTTCGCATCGCGCTGCGGGCGACGCTGTCCTTGCTGAAAAGCCGGCTTGCCCGCGACGACGCCGAAGGTCCGGCCTGGACGGCGCAACGCGCCCGCCTCGGCGACGACGCCGAACTGTGGCAGGCGGCGCTGGCCTGGAGCACGCGCGGCCTCGACCGCGAAGCCTGGCCACCGGGCATTGAACGGATGTTTCCGGTGCGCATTCTGCCGCTGGCGATGGCGCGGACGCTGGCCGAGCCGACCGACTGGGTCGCCCTGATCGAACCCGAACGCCTGCCGGCGGACTTGCGTGCCGCCTGGCCCGGCGCGCTGCGCACGCTGCTGCTCGGCGGCGGCGCCATCCCGGCCGGGCGCGGCGCGCTCACCGTCGTCGATGCGACGGCCAGGCTGCGCGGCGAACTCGAACTGCTGACGCAGGAACTCTCGGAACTCGAACTGGAGCTGTCCACCGCGCAAGTCGAGATTGCCGAATTCACCCGCCGCTATGCCGCCGTCGTCGGCCATCGCATGGCCGAGCTCGACCGCCTGCAGGCGGAAATCGCCGTGCGACGCACGGAGCGCGAACCCGACAACGCGGCGGCGCAGCGCGACGCCGAGCGGGCGCAGGCCCAGGCCGAACAGTCGCGTACGGAAAACCAACGCTTCGCCGGTCTCGGCCGCGAGGAGGCGCCCGCCTTCGCCCCGAGCCGCGACGTCAAGAAGCTTTACCGCCACCTGGCGCAGAAGATCCATCCCGACCGCGCCAAGGACGAGCAGGACCGGGCCTGGCGCACGCAGTTGATGACGGAAGCGAACCGCGCCTATCGCAGCGGCGACGAGTCGGGGCTGCGCGAAATCCTCTCGCTGTGGCAGGAAGGCCAGGAGCGCAGGCCCGCCGCCCGCGACGACGGCGCGCAGGCCAATCTCATGGCGCAAGTCGCCGGCGTGCGCCGGCGTCTGGCCGAAATCGAGACGGAGCTCAACCGGCTCTACGGCTCGCGGCTCTACGAACTGTTCGCCGCCGCCAACATGGCGCGCCGCCAGGGGCGCGACCTGCTGCAGGAAATGGCCGGCCGGCTCGACCTGCAGATCGCCGCCGCGCAGGCCGAACTCGACGGCACGCTACCCGACATTCCCGCAGCCAAGACCGCCGGCTGAACACGCGCTTCAGTTGAGGCGGGCACCCTTGCCGACGCGTTCGAGGAAAGCCTTCGCCTCCTCGTGGCCGTGGCTCGCGGCCATGCGCAACCACTTCATCGCCAGCCTGAGATTCCGCGCCACGCCGGTGCCGCGGTAATAGGCGCAGCCCAGTTCGTACTGCGCGCTGGCTTCGCCCATCAGCGCGGCGCGCCGCAGCCAGCGCGCCGCCAGGCGCAGATCGCGCTTGGTGCCGTGGCCGTGCAGCAGGCAGAAGCCGAGGTTGTACATGGCATAGGCGTCCTCGTGCTGCGCCACCGCCTGCTCGTACCAGCGGAAGGCTTCGCGCAGGTTGCAGGCCACGCCCTGGCCGAAGTAATACATGTCGCCGAGCGCCACCTTGGCGTCGAACAGCGACGCCGCCTTGCGGTACCACAGCAGCGCTTCGACGTGATCGACATCTGTGCCGAGGCCGTGGCGATAGCATTCGCCGAGCATATAGGCGGCACGGCGGTGGCCCAGCTCCGCGGCCTTGCGATAGCACGCCAGGGCGTGCGCCATCTCCTGGGCATCCTCGTGGCCGAAGCGCCGCTCGCCCTCGGCGAACCAGTAACGCTCCAGTTCGCCCAGCGCCGACGGCCAGCCGGCTTCGGTGGCGGCGCGCAGCAGTTCCTCGCCGCGGCGGACGTCCGCCTGCACGCCGATGCCGTGCAGGTGGCAGCGGCCCAGCTCTGCCATGCCGTGCGCGTCGCCGGCTACGGCGGCGGCGCGGTAATGACCAAGCGCCGCCACCGCATCAGGCGCCATGCCTTCGCCGTGCTCGCAACAGTCGCCGAGCCAGACACGGGCCTGGGCGTCGCCGCCCTCCGCGGCGCGACGATACCAGGCGACGGCGAGGGTGGGATCGGCGTCGACGCCCTCGCCCCAGCGGTAGCAGTGGCCGAGCTTGATCTGGGCGCGGGCGTGGCCCTGGCGGGCGGCGGAACGCCACCAGCGCAGCGCTTCCTCCATGTCCTGGCCGGCCTGCCCGTGGCCGGCGGCGCAGGCGACGCCAAGCTCGAATTCCGCCTCGCGGTTGCCGCGTTCGGCGGCGCGGCGGTACCAGCCCAGCCCCGCCTCCGGATCGCGCGTGACGCCGAAGCCGAAGGTGTAGCACTGGCCGAGGAGAAACATGGCGCCGGCGATCTGCTTGCGCGCGGCGGCGCGAAACCACGACACGGCCTCGGCCTGATCGGCTGGCGTGCCCTCAGCCGAATACAGGCACATACCGAGGCAGAACATCGCTGGGGCGAGGTCCGCTTCGGCGGCGATGCGCCAGTGGCGCACCGCCGCGGCGCGGTCCTGCGCTACGCCGCGGCCGAAGAAGAAGCAGCGGGCAAGGAGATCGGAGGCCGACGCCAAGCCTTGCGCGGCGGCCATTTCGAGCCACTGCGCGGCGGCGCCGAAGTCCCGCGCCACCTGCTGGCCCGTGTAATGCAGCCGGCCGAGCCAGTACTGCGCCAGCGGCGACTGGCGATCGGCGGCCCTGCGCAGCAGCGCCAGGGCGCGCTTGCCGTCCGCCTCGACGCCGTGGCCGCGCAACAGGCAGAGCGCCAGCCAGACCGTGCCGCGGTTGTCCGCGCGCTGCGCGGCGCGTTCAAACAGGCGCACGGCTTCGGCATGGTCGCGGGGCAGGCCATGGCCCTGGTAGAGCAGCCAGCCTAGCACCGCCTCGCCGGCCGGACAGGATTTCTCCGCGCTCTTCGACGCCCAATTCACCGCCTGGGCGTAGGATTTCCCCATGCCTTCGCCGGCCGCCAGGCGCCAGGCCAGTTCCGCCTGCGCCGTCGGATTGCCGCCCTCGGCCATGCGCTTGAGTTCCAGCACCGGCACGGCGTGCCAGAACTCGTCGGCATGGCCGATCAGTTCGAGACCCTGCGCCGCGCCGCGCTCGACCAGGCTGCTTTCCAGGACTTCGCGGAAGAAGCCCATCAGGACCGGCATGCGCAGGGGAGCGAGTTCGTTGGCCACGGGAAGTCCGCTATCGGTTAAGCGTCAGAGCCTAACGGAAAGAGCGGCCGACGCTTATCCACAAAAACTGTGGAAAAGTCTGTGAGTCCCTTGCCTCGAACACCCCTAAGTCGGCCCCGGCAAAGGACTTTCCCGGAACTGCCACAAAAACATGCACAATTATTCACTATAAAATCATAGCCTTAGAATAATCCTCCTTTAATAATGGTGCTCTCCAGCCAACGGCGGCCGGAAAGCCAGTGGCTGTGGATCATGTAGAATTGGGCGCCTCCCCAAGCCAGTCTGCGAGCCCGTTTTGGCCCCTACCATTCTCACGGTTTCGGAACTCAACCGGCTGGCGCGTACCGCCATCGAGCAGCGCCTGCCCCTGCTGTGGGTGAGCGGCGAAGTCTCCAACCTGACGCGGGCGCCTTCAGGCCACGTCTATTTTTCGCTCAAGGACGCCGCCGCCCAGGTCCGCTGCGTGATGTTCCGCAACCGTGCGCAAGTCCTGCCGTGGCGCGTCGAGAACGGCCAGCAGGTCGAGGTCCAGGCTCTGGCCACGCTCTACGAAGCGCGCGGCGAGTTCCAGCTCAACGTCGAAAGCCTACGCCGCGCCGGACTCGGCAAGCTCTACGAGGCCTTCGTGCAACTGCGCGAGCGGCTCGCCGCTCAGGGTCTGTTCGAGGCATCGGTCAAGCGCCCCCTGCCGCGCTTCCCGCGCCGCATCGGCATCGTCACCTCGCCCAAGGCCGCAGCGCTGCGCGACATCCTGGCCGCACTGGCGCGGCGCGTGCCGCATGTTCCCGTCGTCGTCTACCCGACCCTCGTGCAGGGCGAAGGCGCGGCCGCACAGATCGCGGCCGCCATCGCCGCGGCAGGCGCACGCGCCGAATGCGACGTGCTGCTGCTCGCCCGCGGCGGCGGCAGCCTCGAAGACCTATGGGCCTTCAACGAAGAAGCCGTCGCGCGCGCCATCCGCGCCTGCCCGCTGCCGGTCGTCGCCGGCATCGGCCACGAAACCGACATCAGCATCGCCGACATGGCCGCCGACCTGCGCGCCGCGACGCCCACCGCCGCGGCCGAGTTGGCGAGCGCCGGCTGGCATGCGGCGGCTGAGGAAACCGCCACGCTCGGCATCGCCTTGCGGCAGGCGATGCGGCAAAGACTGGAGCGGCGCATGCAGGCGGTCGATCTGCTCGGCCACCGGCTCGTCCATCCCGCCGAACGGCTGGCGCGCATGCGGCAGCGGCTTTCCCATCTGGCGACGCGCCTCGCCACAGGCCTGGGCCGCAGCCGGCATCGCCGCGCAGCGGAACTGGCCGCCATGCGGCTGCGCTTCATACGGCTGCGGCCGACGACGCAAGCGGCGCGCGGCCGGCTGCTGCGCGCAGGCCTCGGCCTGCGCCAGGCGGCAGCGACGGCGCTTGCAGCACGGCGCGCGCATCTCGAGACGCTGCACGCGGCGCTGGCGGCTCTCAGCCCCGCCGCCACGCTCGGCCGCGGCTACGCCATCGTGCGCAACGTCGACGGCGCCATCGTCCGCGACGGCGGCACCGTGAACGCAGGCGAC
>DAIEEM010000125.1 GCA_027325905.1 Rhodocyclaceae bacterium | reverse complement strand
GCGACCTCGCTTCCTTCCTCGCCCACGCCGCGCTCGAAGCCGGCGAGCACCAGGCCGGCGAAGGCGACGATGCGCTGCAGTTGATGACCGTGCATTCGGCCAAGGGGCTGGAGTTCAACGTCGTCTTCATCAGCGGTCTCGAAGAGGGGCTGTTCCCGCACGAGAACGCCATCCGCGAGGCGGACGGCGTCGAGGAGGAACGCCGCCTGATGTACGTCGCCGTGACGCGCGCGCGCCAGCGTTTGTACCTCTCGCTGGCGCAGACGCGCATGCTGCACGGCCAGACGCGCTACAGCCTGCCCTCGCGCTTCTTCGAGGAGATTCCGGCGGGGCTGCTGAAGTGGCTGACGCCGAAAATGTCGAGCCGCGGCAATGTCTTCGAAGCGGCGCCGAGTTCGTATCGCGCGCCGCCGCGCAGCCGCCCCGCCGAACGCGGCGGCGGCCTGCACATCGGCCAGACCGTCGAGCACGCCAAGTTCGGCGTCGGCGTCATCGTCAACGCCGAGGGCGGCGGTTCCGACGCGCGCGTGCAAGTCAACTTCGGCGGCGCCGGCATGAAGTGGCTGGCGCTGGCGGTGGCGAAGCTGACGCCGTTGTAGCGCCGGCTACCGGCCTTTGCTGTTGTCGACGACGTAGCGCTGGATCAGTGCGCGCAGCATCTGCTCGATTTCTCGATCGGTGGCCTCGCTGAGCTGGTGGAACAGGGGCTCGATCATGCCGTCGAAGAGCGCCACTAGCCGCGGATCGAAATGGCTGCCGACCTGGCCCTTGATGATGGCCATGGCCTCGGGGAAAGGGAAGGGCTCCTTGTAAGGGCGCCGGGACGTCAAGGCGTCGAAGACGTCGACGATGGCGAAGATGCGCGCCGCCAGCGGAATCTCTTCGCCTTTAAGCCCCTTGAGGTAGCCGCTGCCGTCGAATTTCTCGTGATGGAACTCGACGACGTCGCGCGCCCGCTGCAGCCAGTTCGACTTCGCCAGGATGTCGACGCCGAGGGCGACGTGGGTTCGCATCGTCGAGAACTCGCGCTCGTCGAGGCGGGCCGGCTTGAGCAGGATGGCGTCGCTGATGCCGATCTTGCCGACGTCGTGGAGAAAGGCGCCGCCGATGAGATCGCGGATCGCGCCGGCGCCCATGCCGTCTGCCTCGGCCAGCTTCACGGCGTAGATCGAGACGCGGTAGTTGTGCGCGCTGGTGTCGGAATCGCGCTTGGCGATGGCGCTGCCGAGCACTTCCATCAGTTCGATGTTGCTCTTCAGCAGGTCGTGCGAGAAGCGGATGACGTCGCGGTTCAGCGCCAGGATCACCGGGTAGAGCACCAACGTCGTCAGCAGCACGGCCAGCAGCGTGGTGAGCAGGGAAATCGCAAGCTCCTGCCGCAATCGCGCCAAGGTTTGCGCATCCACGACGAAGACGCCTTCGAAGAATCCGCTGGTGGCGCCGATGGGTTTCTCGAGCGGAACCACCACCTGCAGCACTTCCTGGTCGCCAACGAGAAAGCGCTCGTAATGCCGTTTACCGTCGAAAGGAAGAATGTGGGGGTGCCGCTCCAGGCGCTGCTCGATCTGCGCGAAGGCGGGGTTGCCCTCCTCCAGGACCTTGCGGCGCTCCCGGTCGTAGAATCTGACGACGACGAAGTGGGCGCGCATGAAATCGCTGGTGAGATGCTCCAGGGGGCTGATATTGGCTGAAGGCGTGTTGATCAGCGCCAGTCCCGCCGCCGACACCTTGGCGGACTCGGCAGTGGCAATGTCCACGAGCCGGTCGTCGATCTTCGCGAGGCCGTAATAGGTGACGGCGCCACCGATGGACAGCGAAATCAATAGCCAGCTAAACAGCAGGCGGCGCAGCAGTATGTGATGGATATTCAGCATCGACGCCGGCCGGGTCAGGCTCGCTTCTTCGCCGCCGCCCGCGCCGCCGCCTCCAGTTCGTCGTAAAGCGCGGCGAACTCCTGCGCTACCTTGTGCCCGCGATCCAGATGGACCATGGGCTTGGCCTGCTGGTGCGACTCCTTGATCTTCACCGACGCGGACAGCATCGTCCGCAGCACCGGCAGGCCTTCGGCGCGCAGTTCGGCGACGATCTGCTGCGGCAGGTTGGCGCGCGGCTGGAACTGGTTGACGACGATGCCCTCGACGACGAGCGCCTCGTTGTGGTCGGCGCGGATCTCGGCGACGTTGTCGATCAGCGTGTAGAGAGCGCGGCGCGCGAAATCGTCGCAGTCGAAGGGAATCAGGCAGGCATCGGCGGCGATCAGCGCCGAGCGCGTGTAGAAGTGCAGCGCCGGCGGCGTGTCGATCCAGATTTCGTCGAAGCCCGCGAGCGAGTCGAGCGCTTCGCGCAGCTTGTAAATTTTGTAGCGCGACTCCAGCTTGGCCTGCAGTTCCTCCAGCGCCGCATCGGCCGGCAGGACGAAGAGGTTAGCGAACGGCGTCGCGGCGATGAAGTCCTCGGTGGGCTTCGGCCGCAGTTTGAAGTTGAGCACCTGGTCGAAGAAGCCCGTCGCCGTGTTCTCGATGCCGTCGGCGGCGGTGCCCAGCAGATAGCGCGTCGAGTTGGCCTGCGGATCGAGGTCGACGACGAGCGTGCGCTTGCCGCGCGCGGCGGCGACGGCGGCCAGGTTGCAGGCGATGGTGCTCTTGCCGACCCCGCCCTTCTGGTTGAAGACGACGCGTTTCATGGCCTTGTCCCACGTTGTTGCGATGCGGCATTGTGCCATACCGCGTCGCTGCGCCGCCGGCACTGCGGACATCCGTAATGATCCCGTCAGCCTGTACCGGCTATCATAAGCGCCCCCGATAAGCCGATAAGCTGGACATGGAAAACGACAACGACCTGACCGCCGCAGCCCTCGAATACCACACCTCCCCGACGCCGGGGAAAATCGCCGTGGTCCCGACCAAGGGGCTGACCAATCAGCGCGACCTCGCGCTCGCCTACTCGCCCGGCGTCGCCGCCGCCTGCAACGCCATCGTCGCCGACCCGGCGCAGGCCAGCCGCATGACCTCGCGCGCCAACCTCGTCGGCGTCGTCACCAACGGCACTGCGGTGCTGGGACTCGGCAACATCGGGCCGCTGGCGGCCAAGCCGGTGATGGAAGGCAAGGCCGTGCTGTTCAAGAAGTTCTCCGGCATCGACGTCTTCGACATCGAGCTGAACGAGCCGGACCCCGACAAGCTGATCGACATCATCGCCGCGATGGAGCCGACCTTTGGCGGCATCAACCTCGAGGACATCAAGGCGCCCGAGTGCTTCCACATCGAAGCCAAGCTGCGCGAGCGCATGAAGATCCCGGTGTTCCACGACGACCAGCACGGCACCGCGATCGTCGTCGGCGCGGCGATCCTCAACGGCCTGAAATTCGTCGGCAAGAAGATCGACGAGGTCAAGCTGGTCACCTCCGGCGCCGGCGCCGCCGCGCTGGCCTGCCTCGACCTGCTGGTGAATCTCGGCGTCAAGATCGAGAACATCTGGGTCACCGACATCGAAGGGCTGGTCTACGAGGGCCGCACCAAGCTGATGGACCCGATCAAGTCGCGCTACGCCAAGAAGACCGACCAGCGCACGCTGAATGATGCCATCGCCGGCGCCGACGTTTTCCTCGGTCTGTCGGCCGGCGGCGTGCTGAAGCAGGACATGGTGAAGAAGATGGCGGACAATCCCATTGTCATGGCGCTGGCCAACCCGACGCCGGAGATCCTGCCCGAGGAGATCAAGGCCGTGCGCGACGACGCCATCATCGCCACCGGGCGCTCCGACTATCCGAATCAGGTCAACAACGTCCTCTGTTTCCCCTTCATCTTCCGCGGCGCGCTCGACGCCGGCGCCACGACCATCACCGAGGAGATGAAGCTCGCCGCCGTGCGCGCCATCGCCGAACTGGCGCAGGCCGAAACCTCCGACATCGTCGCCCAGGCCTATGGCGGCGAATCGGTGCGCTTCGGCCGCGAGTACCTGATCCCGAAGCCCTTCGACCCGCGCCTGATCGTCAAGATCGCGCCCGCCGTGGCGAAGGCGGCGATGGACTCCGGCGTCGCCACGCTGCCGATCGCCGACCTCGACGCCTACCGCGAGAAGCTCTCGAACTTCGTCTGGCACTCGGGCTTCGTCATGAAGCCGGTGTTCGCCGCCGCCAAGAAGGCGCCGCGCCGCGTCATTTACTGCGAAGGCGAGGACGAGCGCGTGCTGCGCGCCGTCAGCGAAGTGCTCGACGAGCGCCTCGCCGTGCCGCTGGTGATCGGCCGCCCCGAGGTCATCGAGGCGCGCATCGCCCGCGCCGGCCTGCGCATC
>DAIEEM010000151.1 GCA_027325905.1 Rhodocyclaceae bacterium | reverse complement strand
TCGCCCGCGACGTGGCGCAGGGCATCCTCAAGCCCCAGGACGCCGACGAGGACGGCGTGCCGCTGATCCGCCCGCAGTCGGCGGGACGCGCCGGCCCGGAACCGCAGATCGTCGATCTCCCCAGCCTCAAGGACGAAGCCGAGTTCGTCGCCAGGCGCCTCCGGGAAGCCCACCGCGACGGCACGCCTTGGCGCGATATGGCGGTGATCTACCGCGACTACCACCGCGACGCCAAGCTGATCCGCGCCATGCTGCCGAAGTTCGGCATCCCCGTCGTTTATTTCGAGGACGCCACCTACGCCGCCGACGAGGACAAGGTGACCGTCATCACCATGCACTCCTGCAAGGGCCTCGAATTCCCGCTCGTGGTCATTCCCGGCGCCGACCGCCTCCGTAGCGATGAAGAATTGCCGCCGCAGGAAGCGAAGCTGCTGTATGTGGCGATGACCAGGGCGACGCGGGAACTGGTGGTGTGCGGGGTGGCGTGAAAAAAGAGCCGGCCCCGCCTGCGACGGACGAAATTTTGCGGATATTCGCCGACGTCGTGCAGGGCCAGCTAGGCGACCGTCTCGCCGCGCCGCAGTCTTTCCATGCGTTCGCGTCGTCGGCGTCTGGGCGAGCAGGGTGAAGCGGCGGGCGTCGTCCACCCATTGCAGGCGCTGCAAGGGCGTGAGGCGGGGGAAGGCGCACAATTGTTCGTTGCTGATCCAGTAGCCGAAGCCGCCGGCCGGCCGGCGGCTCTCAGCGTTCATGGCGCAGCCTTCGCAGGTTATCGATGTCGTCCATGCCCTGACGGCGGCCGGCCGCTTGTGTGAGGCGAATCATGTCATCGACGGCGGCGAGCCTGACCGGAATTCCATCCACCTGGCGAACTTCGGCGCGTCGGTCGTGGCCGGATTCGGCGCAAAAGCGACAAGCTGTTTCTTCTCGACCCATTCCCGGCGCTGCGCCGCCAGGCCGAGTTCAGTGGCACAAGCGATGAAACGATCGACATTCGGCGCGTCCATCGCCAGGACGATATCGACGTGCCCCTACTTTCCTTTCGCCCACGGATCCTTCAGCGTCACCGCTCGGTTGAACATCGGCGCGCCTGCTTTGGAATCGATGCGGTCGGCAACGAAATAGCCGTGGCGCTCGAACTGGAAGCGCTCTTCGGGTTGCGCCTTCTGCAGCGCCGGTTCGAGCTGGGCGGCGATGACTTTCTTGGCGTTCGGATTGATGTCAAGCAGGAAGTCGCGCTCGCCGGCTCCCGGATTCGGCACCGAGAACAGGCGGTCGTAGAGGCGCACTTCGCAGCCGTAGGCGTGCGGCGCGCTGAGCCAGTGGATGTTGCCCTTGACCTTGTAGTTGTCGGCGCCGGGCGTGCCCGATTTTGAATCGGCGAAGTAGTTGCAATGCACGGCGACGACGTTACCGCTCGCGTCCTTGTCGCAGCCCGTGCATTCGACGACGAAGCCGTAGCGCAGCCGCACCTTGTTGCCCGGGAAGAGACGGAAGTAGCCCTTGGGTGGCGTCTCGGCGAAATCCTCGCGCTCGATCCAGAGTTCCTTCGAGAAGGGAACCAGGCGTTTGCCGAGTTCCGGCTTCTGCGGATGGTTGGGTGCTTCGCAGAGTTCTTCCTGGCCGGCGGGGTAGTTGTCGATGACGAGTTTGAGCGGATCGAGCACGGCGATGCGGCGTTGCGCCGTTTCGTTCAAGTGTTCGCGCTGGCATTCCTCGAACACGCTCATGTCGATCAGCGAGTCGGACTTGGTGACGCCGATCATCTCGGTGAAGCGGCGAAAGCCCTCGGGCGTGAAGCCGCGGCGGCGCGCGCCGACCAGCGTCGGCAGGCGCGGATCGTCCCAGCCGTCGACGTGCTTTTCTTCGACCAACTGGATCAGCTTGCGCTTGCTGAGCACGACGTAGGTGAGGTTCAGGCGCGCGAACTCGATCTGCTGCGGCAGCGGACGTGCCAGCAGGCCGCCGTCGGCGAGCGCAGCCAAAAGCCAGTCGTAGAACGGGCGCTGGTCCTCGAATTCGAGCGTGCAAATGGAATGCGTGATGTTCTCCAGCGCGTCCTCGATCGGATGGGCGAAGGTGTACATCGGGTAGAGGCACCACCGGTCGCCGGTGTTGTGGTGGGTGGCGCGGCGGATACGGTAGATCGCCGGGTCGCGCAGGTTGATGTTGCCCGAAGCCATGTCGATCTTGGCGCGCAGGATATGGGCGCCGTCGGCGAATTCGCCCGCCTTCATGCGACGGAAGAGGGCGAGATTCTCCGCGGGGCTGCGGTTGCGGTAAGGGCTTTCCTTGCCGCCTTCCGTTAGGGTGCCGCGGCTGGCGCGCATTTCGTCGGCGGTCTGGGAGTCGACGTAGGCGTGGCCGGAAATGATCAGGTATTCGGCGGCCTCGTACATGAAGTCGAAGTAGTTCGAGGCGTAGTAGAGATTCGGACCCCAGTCGAAGCCCAGCCACTTCACGGCGTCGACGATGGAATCGACGTACTCCTGCTCTTCCTTCTCCGGATTGGTGTCGTCGAAGCGCAGGTGGCACTGGCCGTCGTAGTCGCGGGCAAGGCCGAAGTTGAGGCAGATGCTCTTGGCATGACCGAAATGCAGGTAGCCGTTCGGCTCGGGCGGAAAGCGCGTGCGGATTTTCGCCGGATCGAGCTCGCCAGCCTGCTGCTGCGAACCGGGGCCGGGGTGGCCGGACCAGCGACGGGACTCGTATTTCCCCGCGGTCAGGTCGGCGTCGATGATGTTGCGGATGAAATTCGAGACGGCGGGTTTTTCGGCTTCGGCCATGACAGCGAGGAGGGATGGTGCAAAGCGGCAATTCTACAGCCTTGGGCGCCCATTGCCGCTGCCGTTGCGGACCGTTATACTTCGTCGCGGTGGAGATGGCATTCCTCCCTTAACCGCCCTGCACTGCGCAGGACTGATGATGCCTACATTTCGTTCCCGGCTGGGAAGGGTGTGGGCGTTTCTGCAAGATCCGCTACGCCAACGACCGTGCCGGCCGTTTCGTCTTTCGAGGAGTTGGCATGGCTTTCTATTCTGCGGTTGCGGTCTTCGTCGGCGCCGGCTTCGGCGCCCTGCTGCGCTGGTGGCTGAGCCTCTCGCTCAATCCGCTGTTCCCGACGATCCCGCTCGGCACCCTTGCCTCGAACCTGATCGGCGGGCTGCTGGTCGGGGTCGCCGTCGGCTTCTTCTCCCACAACACGAGCCTGCCGCCGGAAGCGCGCCTGCTGGCCATTACCGGCTTTCTCGGCGGGCTGACGACCTTCTCCACGTTTTCGGCCGAGGTCGTCACCCTGCTCGGCCGTAGCGAATACCTGTGGGCCCTGGCGGCGACGGGCGTTCATCTGTTCGGTTCGCTGCTGATGACGGGGATGGGCATGATGGCGGTCAACGCCTTGTTCGTCAGGACATAAATAGGAGAAGTCATGGAAGGCATCTACCTCAAGTT
Source organism: Rhodocyclaceae bacterium (assembly GCA_027325905.1). GTDB lineage: Bacteria > Pseudomonadota > Gammaproteobacteria > Burkholderiales > Rhodocyclaceae > Nitricoxidireducens. Next base: position 9,888 of record DAIEEM010000151.1, on the reverse strand, counting down.
CTACGTCTCGGAGAACCACAAGCACGGCGGCATCTGCGTCTACGAATGGTTGCTGGAGCGCGCCAAGGAGATCGGCATCCGCGGTGGCTCGGCTTTCCGCGCCATGGCGGGCTATGGTCGCCACCACCGGCTGCACGAGGACCATTTCTTCGAACTGCAGGGCACGCTGCCCGTCGAGGTCGGCTTCGTCGTTACCGCCGACGAGGCGCAACTGCTGTTCGACGTGATCGCGGCCGAGCAGTTGTCGCTGTTCTACATCAAGCTGCCGGTCGACTTCGGCGTCACCGGCGACAGCGGCGGCTAGCCATCGCTGCCGCGGGCGCCGTGCCGCTGCCATGCCGCGATGGCCGGCGGCGCGCGGTAGCGTAAACTACGCGCCCTTTCCCCAATCCGAGCCGAGTTCCTTTGACCCCCCCCGCCGTCGCCGCCGACGAGCGCGCCGCAATGCGTCGCGCCGCCCGCCCCGCTATCGTCTATGACGAGGCATTGCCGGTCAATGCCCGCCGCGCCGAGATTGCGCGCGCCATCGCGGCGAACCAGGTTGTCGTCGTCTGCGGCGAGACGGGCTCGGGCAAGACCACGCAGTTGCCGAAGATATGCCTTGAACTCGGGCGCGGCTGCAAGGGACTGATCGGCCATACCCAGCCGCGCCGCATCGCCGCGCGCGCCACGGCGACGCGCATCGCGCAGGAATTGAGGTCGGAGCTCGGCAAGTACGTCGGCTTCAAGATCCGCTTCACCGACCGCGTATCGGGCGAGACCTACATCAAGCTGATGACCGACGGCATCCTGCTGGCGGAGACGCAGGGCGACCCGCTGCTGCGCCAGTACGACACGATACTGATCGACGAGGCGCACGAGCGCAGCCTCAACATCGACTTCCTGCTCGGCTACCTCAGGCAGTTGCTGCCGAAGCGGCCGGACCTCAAGGTGATCGTCACTTCGGCGACGCTCGATGCCGAGCGCTTCTCCAAGCACTTCGGCGGCGCGCCGGTGATCGAAGTTTCCGGACGCCTGTATCCGATCGAAGTGCGCTACCGTCCCGTCGTCGAAGAGGGAACGGCCCCCTCCCCGCGCGGGAGGGGATGCGACCGCGACATCGGCGAAGCCATCGCCGACGCCGTGACCGAGGCTCACCGCGAAGGGCCGGGCGATGTGCTGGTGTTCCTGCCCGGCGAGCGTGAGATCCGCGAGGCCGCGGAAGCCTTGCGCAAGCACCATCCGCCTGGCCTGGAAATCCTGCCGCTGTTCGCGCGTCAGTCGGCGGTCGAGCAGGCGCGTGTGTTCGCGCCGCACCAGGGGCGCCGTGTCGTGCTGGCGACCAACGTCGCCGAGACGTCGCTGACGGTGCCGGGCATCCGTTACGTGATCGATTCCGGCCTGGCCCGCGTCAAGCGCTACAGCCACCGCAACAAGATCGAGCAACTGCAGGTCGAGCCCATCGCGCAGGCGGCGGCGCAGCAGCGCTCGGGCCGCTGCGGCCGCGTCAGCGCGGGGGTGTGCTTTCGACTCTACGACGAGGAGGATTTCAAGAAGCGCCCGCCCTACACCGAACCGGAAATCCTGCGCTCCTCGCTGGCCGGCGTCATCCTGCGCATGAAGTCGCTGCACTTGGGCGACGTCGAGGACTTCCCCTTCCTGGAAGCGCCGCCGTCGCGCATGATCGCCGATGGTTATCAACTGCTGGCCGAACTGGGCGCGGTCGACGAGGCCAAGGGCCTGACTGCGGTCGGCAAGGAGTTGGCGAAGCTGCCGCTCGACCCGAAGATCGGCCGCATGATCCTGGCGGCGCGCGAATTCGGCTGCCTCAAGGAAATGCTGGTGATCGCCGCGGCGCTGACGGTGCAGGACCCGCGCGAGCGCCCGCAGGAGCAGGCTGCTGCGGCCGATCAGGCGCGGGCGGCTTGGCGCGACGAGAAATCGGAATTCCTTTCCTGGATCAAACTGTGGACCGCCGCCGACGAAGTCTGGAAGCACGAGTCGACCAATAAGCAGCGCCAGTGGTGCAAGCGCAATTTTCTCTCCTGGCTGCGCATGCGCGAGTGGCGCGACATCCACGGCCAGTTGATGTCGCTCGCCCACGAGCACGGCTGGAAGGAAAACCAGCTTCCGGGTAACTACGACGCCATCCACAAGGCGTTGTTGTCCGGCCTGCTCGGGCACATCGGCCTCAAGAGCGAAGAGGACGTCTTCTACCGCGGCGCGCGCGAGATCAAGTTCCACATCCATCCGGGCTCGACGCTGGTCAAGAAGGCCGGGCGCTGGATCGTCGCCGCCGAAATCGTCGAGACGTCGCGGCTGTTCGCGCGCTGCGTGGCCAGGATAGAACCCGAGTGGCTGGAGAGCGTCGGCGCCCACCTGGTTCGCCGCCACGTCTTCGAGCCGCATTGGGAGAAGGGCACGGGCCAGGTCGTCGCCTGGGAGCGCGTCACGCTGCACGGCCTGCTGCTGCAGGCGAAGCGCCGCGTCGTGTTCGGCAAGTCCGGCGCGCCGACGGACGTCAAGCTGGCGCGCGAAATTATGATCCGCGCCGCGCTGGTCGAGGGCGAAGTCGGCGAGGACTGGTCCAAGAAGTGGCGCTTCTTCCGGCACAACCAGAAGCTCTTGCGCGAGATCGAGAATCTGGAACACAAGTCGCGCCGGCCCGACGTGCTAGTGGACGACGAACTGATCTTCGCCTTCTACGACGCCATCGTACCGGGTGACGTCACGTCGCTGGCGGCCTTCGACCACTGGCGGCGCGACGCCGAGCAATCGACTCCGAAGCTGCTCTACCTCGAGCGCGAACAGTTGATGCGCCACGAGGCCGCCGGCATCACTACCGAGGCCTTTCCCCACGCGCTCGAACACCGTGGCCAGCGCTACCAGCTCGCCTACAAGCACGATCCCGGCGCGGCCGACGACGGCATCACGCTGTCGCTGCCGCTGGCGTCGCTCAACCAGGTGCCGGCCAACCGCTGCGACTGGCTGGTGCCGGGACTGCTGCGCAAGAAGGTCGTCGCGCTGTTTAAGACCTTGCCGCAGAAATACCGCCATCGGCTGCAGCCGGTCGATGCCAGCGCCGACGACTTCTGCGACGCCGACCACGACCGCGACGAGCCGCTGGTGCGCGCGCTGACGCGCCACGTCGAGGAGCGCATCGCCCTCAAGCTGCCGCTCGATGCATTCCGTCCCGGCGAATTGCGGCCGCATCTGCTGATGAACTTTCGCCTGCTCGACGAGCACGGCGGCACCCTGGCGATGAGCCGCTCGCTGGCCGAATTGCGCTCGCATTACGGTAGCCGCGTCGAAGAGAGCTTCGCGCAGGCCGAGGTGAAGGCCGAGGCGGCGGAAGGCGAACCCGGTGACGAACTGAGGGGCCTGACCTCATGGTCGTTCGGCGACCTGCCGGATCTGCTCGAGGTACAGGTCGGCGGCCGCAACATCGTCGGCTTCCCGGCGCTGGTCGACGACGGCGACAGCGTGTCCCTGCGCGCCTTCGACACCGAGGACAAGGCGGCTGCCCGCCACCGCCTGGGTCTGCGCCGGCTGTTCGCGCTGGCCCTGAAGGAGCAGGTCAAGTTCGTCGACAAGAGCCTGCCGCGCGAACTGGGCATGCTCTACATGGCGCTGGGCACAGAAGCCGAGTTGAAGGAGCAGGTCGTCGCCGCCACGCTCGACCGCACTTGCATGGCGGCGCCTTTGCCGACGACGCCGGCTGAATTCGAGGCGCGCGCCGCCGCCGCCAAGGGCAAGGTGACGCTGGTGGCGCAGGAGATCGCGCGCCTGCTGATGACGATACTGACCGAGCACGCGGCCCTGCAGAAGAAGCTCGCCGCCGCCAACAAGGCCTTCCCGCAAGCCTGCGCCGACATCGCGGCGCAATTGGCGGCCCTGCTGCCGAAAGGCTTCGTCGGCGCGACGCCGTTCGAGCGCCTGGCCCACTTGCCGCGCTACCTCAAGGCTGCCGGCCTGCGCCTCGACAAGGCGCGCGCCGACGCCGCCCGCGACGCGCGCCAGATGGCCGACTGGCAAAGCCTGGCCAAGGCCTTCGAACGCGAGCACCTGGCGATGCGCAAATCGGGCGTCGTCGATCCGTTTCTGGAAGAATACCGCTGGCTGCTCGAGGAACTGCGCGTGGCGCTGTTCGCGCAGGAACTGCGCACGCCGTCGCCGGTGTCGGCGAAGCGCTTGCAGAAAATGTGGGAAGGGAGACCCCGTGCTTGAATTGTTCGCGGTATTCGCCCGTGCGGCGCGCGACCTCGCACGGGCCGACATGCTCTGGCAGGCGGTATGGCCGCCGCTGGTCGCGCTCGGCATCTGGGGCATCGTCGCCACCGCCGTCTGGGCGCACGGCATCGCCCTGATCTCCGGCATGCTGCCGACATTCGAGAGGTCGGGATGGGCATGGATGGCGCATTGGGCGGCCGTATTCCTGCTGCTGGCGGCTTTCGCCTCGCTCGTCTATGCCACGGCGCTGATGCTGGTGGCCACTTTTTCGCTGCCGCGCATGCTGGCTCTGGTGGCGGCGCGCGACTATCCGGACGTGCTGCCGCACGGCGAGAACGTCTTCTGGGGCAGCCTCGCCAACACGCTGGCGGCGGGCGCCATCTACATCGTCGGCTGGCTGGCGACGCTGCCGCTGCTGCTGGTGCCGGGCGCCATCCTGGTGTTGCCGCTGGCATGGACGGCCTGGCTCAACCAGCGCACTTTCCGTTTCGACGCGCTGGCCGAACATGCGACGCGCAGCGAGTTGCGCACGCTGACGGCGCGCCTGCGTCCGCGTTTCTATGTCGCCGGCTTTGGCACGGCGCTGACGGCGCACATCCCGGTCGTCAATTTGTTTGCGCCGGCTTACACGGCCCTGGTGTTCGTGCATCTGGCCCTGGGCGGCCTGCGGCGCCTGCGCCGGGAAAGCGGGGTGGAGTTGTGACCGGAGGCGATCCGGAATCCGGTGACGGCAGCCGCCGTAAGACGACCCTGCGCCGGCAATCGCAGGGCATACAATGCGGGTTGAGGACCATCGTTGGAGGGGACCGAAGCTTGCGGCCGTGCACCCCTGAGCGAATTCGTGGACTCTTGATGGAGGTCGTGTGAGACTACTTTTGGTCTGGATCATCAACGCGGTGTCGCTGCTGGCCGTGGCCCGATTGATGCCGTCGATCTCGGTGGCTAGCTTCACCACCGCGCTGGCGGCGGCTTTGGTGCTGGGACTGGTCAATACCCTGATCCGCCCGCTCCTGGTGTTTCTGACGCTGCCGGTGACGCTGCTGTCGCTCGGGCTGTTCATCTTCGTGATCAACGGGCTGTTGTTCTGGTTCGTCGGCTCGTTCATCAACGGTTTCGTCGTCGCCGGATTCTCGGCCGGATTTTTTGGCGCGATGGTCTACAGCGTCGTCTCCTGGCTACTGTCGTGGCTGCTGTTGCCGGGCCGCAGCGTCCGCATCGAGCGCTGGAACGACAACGGATGAAGGCGAAAACGGACGGCTGGGGCGCCGTCATCATCGGCGACGAGATCGTGCGCGGCAAGCGCCGCGACGGACATTTCGCCAAGCTGGTCGAACTGCTGGCAGCGCGCGGACTGCATCTCGACTGGGCGCAGTACATCGGCGACGACCGCGACCGGCTCGTCGACACTTTCCGGCGTACCCTGGCTAGCGGCGATATCGTGTTCAGCTTCGGCGGCATCGGCGTCACGCCCGACGACCATACTCGCCAGGCGGCTGCGGCGGCGGCCGGCATCGACCTGGTGCTGCATCCGGATGCAGAGCGCGAGATTCGCGCCCGCATGGCGGAGACGAAGCAAGGGATCACACCGGCGCGCCTGGAACTGGGATGCTTTCCCGCCGGCAGCCGCATCATTCCGAACCCCTACAACCGCATTCCCGGATTCTCCCTCGGCGACCACCACTTCCTGCCGGGCTTCCCGGAAATGTCCTGGCCCATGGCCGAGTGGGTACTGGAGACCTACTATCGCGACCGTTTCCACGCCGTTGCCGAACTCGAACGCGCCATCCGCGTCTGGGACGGCATGGAGGGCCACCTGCTCGAACTGATGCGCAGCGTCGAGGCGAACTATCCGGGGCTCGTCGTCTTCAGTCTTCCTTGCTTCGGCAACGACACGCTACGCCGGCACGTTGAACTCGGCGCCCGCGGCGCACCGGAGCAGGTCGGCGCTGCGATGTCCGTCATCGAAGCCGAGGTTGCCCGGCTGGGCTTCGATTTCGAGCGGATCTAGCCGCCAAAACGCCAAAAAAACCCCGGCGCTAGGCCGGGGCAGAATCCAGCCTGTTGGGGCTGGAGGAGGAGGCGGTACTTAAAGCCGATTAGGCGGCCTTCTTGGCCTTGGGGGTGGCGGAAGCGCCGACAGCCTTGACGGTCGCGCTGGTGGCGGCGGCAACGTTGGCTTCGGTGATCTCGGCAACCTGCTTGGCGGCCTTGCTGATGGTGTCGTAGGCGGAGTTGGCGGCGGCGATCGCGGACTTGACGGCGGCGACGGCGACATCGGAACCGGCCGGGGCGTTCTTGGCGGCCTTGTCGAGGGCGGTGGCGACGTTCTTGTTAACTTCGGCGAACTGCGCTTCGAAAATCTTGCCGAACTCTTCCTGGGTCTGCGTGGCGATTTCGTAGATGTTGCGCGAGTAGGCGATGGCCTTGTCGAGCGCCGGCTGGGCCAGCGTGGTTTGCAGGCTCATGAGTTCTTGCGCGTCCTTGGCGGCCAGCAGCGTCTTGGCGGTGGAAACCGATTCTTCCAGCAGGGTGCGGGCTGTGCTCAGGTTGAGGGCGGCAATGCGTTCCGCGCTGGCGAAGGCGGTGTTGGCAAGGGTCAGGGCGGTCTCGACATTGGCCTTGTTGGCGGCGGCGAATTGCTCGGGCGTGTAGGTCATGTGTATCTCCTCAAGGGGTTGAATGCGTAAAGTGGTATTACTAGAAGCGGCGCCTTCGGTCCCGTCTCCTGAGACTGGCTTAAGCGCGATATTGCACTGCAACATGAGTTGATTATAGGGCTCGCATTCCCGATGTCAACAAGTTTTTGGTGCGCCGCACAAAATAATGTTTTGCCCGACTGAAACTTCATTTAATCAGTGGGATAAGCGCAAGAGCATGCAATAGGGCCGACCAGAAGGCCGGTCTCATGGTGCGCTGCGAGCGGATCAGCGGTTCTTGAAGTCCGGCTTGCGCTTTTCGAGGAAGGCTGCCATGCCTTCCTTCTGGTCGGCCAGGCCGAAGCTGGCGTGGAAGCCGCGCCGCTCGAACAGCAGGCCCTCGGCGAGCGAGGACTCGTAAGCGCGGTTGACCGATTCCTTGATCATCATCACGACGGGAAGCGAGAAGCCGGCGATGGTCTGCGCGGCGGCCAGGGTTTCCTCCAGCAGCTTGTCGGCCGCAATAACGCGGGCGACGAGGCCGCAGCGCTCGGCTTCCTGCGCGTCCATAAAGCGTGCCGTCAGGCACATGTCCATCGCCTTGGCCTTGCCGACGGCGCGCGGCAGCCGCTGGGTGCCGCCGGCGCCGGGCAGGGTGCCGAGCTTGACTTCGGGCTGGCCGAACTTGGCGGTATCGGCAGCGTAGATCATGTCGCACATCATCGCCAGTTCGCAGCCGCCGCCCAGAGCGAAGCCGGCGACGGCGGCGATGACGGGCTTGCGGCAGTGCGCGACACTCTCCCAGTTGCGCGTGATGAAGTTGCCGCGGTAGGCGTCCATGTGGGAGAAGTCCTTCATGGCGCCGATGTCGGCGCCAGCGGCGAAAGCCTTGCCGGAACCGGTGATGACGATGCAACCGATATCGTCGTCGGCTTCGAAGGCGCCAAGCGCGGCGCCGACTTCGTCGACCAGCGTATCGTTGAGGGCGTTGAGCGCCTTGGGACGGTCAAGGGTGATGAGGCCGACCTTGCCACGGGTCTCGGCGCGGATGTTTTCGTATGCCATACTTTTACTCCTCGCGGGGATTCGCGATTTCCGTCGCCGCCTTGAGCGGCGGCGACATCTGAGTTGCCGCCGCCGGAGCGGGCGATGCGGCTTCCGTGTTCCTGGGTTGGATGACGGCGCGTACCCGGCCCGGCCCGCCCTTGGCGGCGGCACTGGTGCCGTTGGGACCGCTGGTCACAAGGTAAGTCTCGGTATTGTCGTCGTACCGGATGTATTGGCCGCGCACTTCGTCGAGGCCGCTCTTGACGTAGGCGCGGTTGAACAGTTCGGTGACGTTCGTCTTGGCGTTGTGTTCGAGGCGCTCCGCTTCGCCTTCGACGTACTCGTCCTTGCCTTCGCGCTTCTGGCGAAAGTGCGCGAGGCCGTCGACGCCGCCGTAGGCGACGCCGCGCTGGAAGCCGTCGGCATCCTGGGTGACGACCAATCTGTCGGTACGAATCACCAGCGTGCCGCGCACCAGTTGGACGTTGCCTTCGAGGATATGCACCTGCTGCGCGTCGTCGACCGTGATGCGGTCTGCTTCGAGATTGACGGGCTTGTCCTTGTCGGCCTTCTCGGCGAACGCCGGCAGCACGCCAAGGATGCTTGCCAGCAGGGCAAGCCCGGTGAGCGCGGCCTTCGGTCTATTTCTTTCCATGTGCGCCATCCGCCTTGTTCGCCTGCTTTTGGTAGATCGTTCCCGACGTCCGACCGTACAGGATCGAAATCTGGGACTTGTTGTTCGACTCCATGCCGGTGCCGTGCATCACGGTCTGCCCTTGCGTAATGACGACAGGTGCGTCGGTGTGGGCGAAGTCGTCGTCGGGAATCGCATAGAGAACGCTGGTCGTGATCTCGGTCGGCGGATTGCCGTCGAGGCCGTCGCGCACGACATGGACATCGTCGTCCAGTCTTATGTGCTTACCGTCCTTGTCCAGCCAGGCTGTCTTAGAAGAGATGTGCACGGGCGGAATGCGGTAATAAGTAAGCTGCGGCGCCATGACTTCGGTGCTGTCATCGTCGGGGTAATGTAGCATCTTTTTCGCGACCAGGAAGTGCTGGAGCTTGCCGGTCACGTCGAAGCGGCGGACGTTGAAGTTGTCGACGATGTAGTCCGGGTCGTGGCGATGATTGCCGTCGCGGCCCTCGTCTTCGACCTGCGTCGCGCGCTCGAGCCAGAATGTGCCAGCCGCCAGCAGGGCCATGACGGCAATCGGGAACAGCGCGGCGCCGTGATGCCTCATGCCAGGTAGCGGTCGAAGGCGTCGTCGAGCTTGCCCTGCGCGCGCAGGATGAATTCGCAGACCTCGCGCACGGCGCCGGCGCCAGCGGCCGTTTGGGCGACGTAGTCGGCGCAGCGCCGCGCCAGCGCGTGGCCGTCGGGGACGGTGGCGGCGAAGCCGCAAGCCTTCATAACCGCAACGTCGACGACGTCGTCGCCCATGTAGGCGGCCTGGGCGAAATCCAATCGTTGACGCGCCAGCAGTTCGGCCATGGCCGCGCGCTTGTTGTCGACGCCCTGCAGCACGAGATCGATGCCAAGGTTGGCGGCGCGCTGCGCGACGATCTCGGAACTGCGGCCCGTGATGATGGCAAGGGTGATGCCGGCGCGCTGGAGCATCTTCAGGCCGAGGCCATCGCGCGTGAAGAAGGCCTTCATCTCGTCGCCGCGCGGGCTGAAATAAAGGCGGCCGTCGGTCATGACGCCGTCGATGTCGAAGGCCATGAGGCGAACGCCGACGGCTTTGGCGCTGGCCGCCATCAGACCACCTTGGCGCGGAAGAGGTCGTGCATGTTCAGTGCGCCGACGAGGGCACCGGCGTTGTCTACGACGAGAAGCTGGGTGATGCGGTGGCGTTCCATCATTTCGACGGCCTCGACCGCCAGGCGCTGCGGCTCGATGGTGCGCGGGCAGGGCGTCATGACATCGGCGACCGGCACGCCGCGCAGGTCGCCGCGTTTCTCCATGGCGCGGCGCAGGTCGCCGTCGGTGAAGATG
>DAIEEM010000109.1 GCA_027325905.1 Rhodocyclaceae bacterium | reverse complement strand
ATGTGCAGGCCCGACAGCGCCATGCGCACGTTCGTCGACAGGATGCCGCCGAGCCCGACGGCGAGGCTCTTTTCCAGCACGACGACGCGCTTGGCGTGCTGCAAGGCCTCGCGCACCTGGATCAGCGGGAAGGGCCGGAACAGGGTGATGCCGAGCACGCCGACCTTGTGGCCAGCGGCGCGCAGGTCGTCGACCGTGTCTTTGATGGTGCCGAGCACGGAACCCATGGCGACGACCATGGTGTCGGCGTCGTCGGCCTTGTAGGTATGGCAGAGGCCGCCGGAGTCGCGGCCGAAGACTTCCTTGAACTCCGCTGCGTAGGCCGGGATGCGTTCGAGCGCCTGCATCTGCTTTGCATGCGCGAGGTAGCGCACTTCCATGAAGGCCTCGGGGCCGACCATGGCGCCGATCGACACCGGATGGGCAGTGTCGAGCACCTGGCGCGGCTCGTAGGGCGGCAGATAGGCGTCGACCTGCGCCTGCGTCGGCATGTCCACGCGCTCGTAAGCGTGCGTGAGGATGAAGCCGTCCATGCAGACCATCACCGGCAGAGACAATTCCTCGCCGAGGCGGAAGGCCTGGATGTGCAGGTCGAGCGCTTCCTGGTTGGTCTCGGCGAAGATCTGCAGCCAGCCGGAATCGCGCTGCGAAAGCGCGTCGGAATGATCGTTCCAGATGTTGATCGGCGCGCCGATGGCGCGGTTCGCCACCGTCATGACGATGGGCAGGCCGAGGCCGGAGGCGTTGTAGACGGCTTCGGCCATGAACAGCAGGCCTTGCGAAGCGGTGGCGGTGTAGGTGCGGGCGCCGGCGGCCGAGGATCCGATGGCGACGCTCATCGCCGCGAACTCGGACTCGACGTTGATGAACTCGCAGTTCTTCAGCTCGCCGCCCTTGACCATCTCGCCGAGGCCTTCGACGATATGGGTCTGCGGCGAAATCGGGTAGGCGCAGATCACTTCCGGCCGGCACAGGGCGACGGCCTCGGCGACGGCATGCGAACCTTCGATCTGCTTAAGCATGGGCGGCTCCTTCCTTCGCCTCGGTCAAGTTGCGCATCACGGCCTTGTAGGCTTCGGTCGCGGCGGCGACGTTGCCGTCCGCTACCTTGCCGGAGAACTTGTCCCTGATCGCCATGATCACCGACTCCAGCTTCAACAGTTGCGAGATCGCGGCGAAGCCGCCGAGCAGCGGCACGTTGGGTACCGGCCGGCCGACGCACTTGATGCTGATGTCGGTCGCCGACACGGTGCATAGGCGCGCCGGATCCCAGTCCTTGAGGAATTCGCCGACGCCCAGTTCCTCGAAGCTCTTGTTGGTGTTGATGAGGACGTAGCCGTCGCGCTTCAGGCCGGAGAAGACGTCGACCTGGTGCAGCAGCGTCGGATCCTGAATGATCAGGGCGTCGGGCTCCATGATCGGCTCGCGCAAGCGTATTTCCCTGTCGGCGATGCGGCAGAAGGCCACCACCGGCGCGCCGGTGCGCTCGGAACCGAAGCTGGGAAAGGCCTGGGCATGGCGCCCTTCCTCGAAGGCGGCGATGGACAACATCTCGGCTGCGGTGACAACGCCTTGGCCGCCGCGGCCGTGTATGCGGACTTGGAACATGTTCCATCCTCCTTGTGCCGGTCGATTCTAATCCCGTCGTTGCGGCCGGGAGCAGCCTAATATTTTCGTCATGGCAGCGCCGCCGCGAAAGAACGCGTATGCGAGAAGACGCCTATTGCGCATTATGGTTCTGTATCTTACAATGCGCAACGTCGCAGTTCGACCTGCTCATCCCGCAGGTTTAAGCTGTGTGAAACGGTCCGCCAACAGCGGGCCTTCAATAACGTACGGGCGCCGCGAAACCGTCGCGAACCTTCGGTTCTCCGGTTGCCCGAAAACGGAGGAGAGACCGACCATGTCCGCCCAGCCCCCAGGCGTGCCCAGCGCCGCGCCCGACAACGACCCCCAGGAAACCCGCGAATGGCTCGACGCCCTCGATGCCGTCATCGAGAAGGTCGGCGCGGAGCGCGCGCATTTCCTGATCGAACGCCTGATCGACCAGAGCCGCCGCACCGGCATCAACCTGCCGTACTGCGCCACCACCGACTACATCAACACGATCCCCGCCGACCACCAGGTGCGCGCGCCCGGCGACTATGCGATCGAGAACCGCATCCGCGCCTACATCCGCTGGAACGCGCTGGCGATGGTGCTGCGCGCCAACAAGGCCGAGACTCACCTCGGCGGCCACATCGCCAGCTTCGCCTCGGCCGCCACGCTCTACGACGTCGGCTTCAACCATTTCTGGCACGCGCCGTCCGCAAGCCACGGCGGCGACTTGGTGTTCGTCCAGGGCCATTCGTCGCCGGGCGTCTATGCGCGCGCCTTCCTGCTCGGCCGCCTGACGGCGGAACAGCTCGACGGCTTCCGCCAGGAAGTCGATGGCAAGGGCCTGCCCTCCTACCCGCATCCGTGGCTGCTGCCCGACTTCTGGCAGTTCCCGACTGTGTCGATGGGCCTCGGGCCGATCCAGGCGATCTACCAGGCGCGCTTCATGAAGTACCTGCACGACCGCGGCCTGGCCGACACCACGGACCGCAAGGTCTGGGCCTACATGGGCGACGGCGAAATGGACGAGCCCGAGTCGATGGGCGCCATCGGCATGGCCGGGCGCGAGAAGCTCGACAACCTGATCTTCGTCATCAACTGCAACCTGCAGCGCCTCGACGGCCCGGTGCGCGGCAACGGCAAGATCATCCAGGAACTCGAATCCGATTTCCGCGGCGCCGGCTGGAACGTCGTCAAGGTAATCTGGGGCGGCTACTGGGACGCGCTGCTGGCGCAGGACAAGCACGGACTGCTGCGCGCCCGCATGATGGAATGCGTCGACGGCGACTACCAGACCTTCAAGTCGAAGGACGGCGCCTACGTGCGCGAGCACTTCTTCAACACGCCGGAACTCAAGGCGATGGTCTCCAACTGGTCGGACGAGGACGTCTGGCGCCTGAACCGCGGCGGCCACGACCCGCACAAGGTCTATGCGGCCTACGAGGCCGCCGTCAGGCACACCGGCCAGCCCACCGTCATACTCGCCAAGACCATCAAGGGTTACGGCATGGGCGAATCGGGCGAAGCGCAGAACATCACCCACCAACAGAAGAAGATGGGCACGACCTCGATCAAGTCATTCCGTGATCGCTTCCGGCTGCCGGTGGCCGACGATCAACTCGAATCGCTGCCCTATCTGAAGTTCGCCGACGGTTCGGCCGAACTGGAGTACATGCGCAGCCATCGCATGGCACTCGGCGGCTATCTGCCGCAGCGCCGCCGCGGCGTTGCGCCGCTGCCGATCCCCGAGCTTGCCGCATTCGATGCCCTGCTCAAGGCGAC
>DAIEEM010000087.1 GCA_027325905.1 Rhodocyclaceae bacterium | reverse complement strand
CTGGATCGCCGCCGCGACCGCGTATTCGACCCACGGCGTGCAGATGATTCCCGTCTATGTCTTCTACTCGATGTTCGGCCTGCAGCGCACCATGGACCTGGTGTGGGCCGCCGCCGACCAGCGCTCGCGCGGCTTCCTCATCGGTGGCACCGCCGGTCGCACCACCCTCAACGGCGAAGGCCTGCAGCACGAGGACGGCCATTCGCACATCCTCGCCGCCGCCGTGCCGAACTGCATCGCCTACGACCCGAGCTTCGCCTACGAAGTCGCCGTCATCGTCCAGGACGGCATGCGCCGCATGGTCGCCGAACAGCAGGACGTCTTCTATTACCTGACGGTGATGAACGAGAACTACGAGCATCCCGCCATGCCCGCAGGCGCGGAGCACGACATCCTCAAGGGCATGTACCTGTTCAGGAAGGGGCCGGCTGGCAACGGCCCGCGCGTACAGTTGCTCGGCTCGGGCGTGATCTTCCGCGAAGCCATGGCCGCCGCCGACCTGCTGAAGAACGACTGGGGCGTCGATGCCGACCTCTGGTCCTGCCCCAGCTTCACCGAGCTCGCACGCGACGGCCAGGACTGCGCGCGCTGGAACCTGCTGCATCCGGCGGACAAGCCGCGCACGCCGCACGTCACGGCGCTGCTGGCCGACACGCGCGGCCCGGTGGTCGCCACCACCGACTACGTGCGCCTGTTCGCCGACCAGGTGCGGCCCTACGTGCCGCGCGCCTTCACGGTGCTGGGCACCGACGGCTTCGGCCGCTCCGACACGCGCGAACAACTACGGCACTTCTTCGAGGTCGACCGCCGCTGGATCGTGCTGGCGAGCCTCTCTGCCCTTGCCGACGAAGGCCAGGTCGACAAGAAGAAAGTGGCCGAGGCCATCGCCAAGTACGGCCTCGATCCGAACAAGTCCAATCCGGTGAAGGTGTAAGCCATGGCCTCCCTGACTGAAGTGAAAGTCCCCGACATCGGCGATTTCAAGGACGTGCCGGTGATCGAAATCCACGTCAAGCCGGGCGATACGGTCAAGGCCGAGGACAGCCTGATGACGCTGGAATCGGACAAGGCGACCATGGACGTCCCGGCGCCCGCCGCCGGCATCGTCAAGGAAGTGAAGGTCAAGCTCGGCGACAAGGTCTCGGAAGGCAGCGTCATCGTCCTGCTCGAAGCCGCCGCCGCGGTCGAAGGCGCGCCCGCGCAGGCAGCGGCCGCCCCTGCCCCCGCGGCGACCCAGACAGCGACCGCCCTCCCCGCGACGCCCGCTGCTTCGGCAGCCGCCGACTACCGCCCCACCTAGGCGGAGCCGACCACGGCGCCGCCGGCGATCCACATGCCGTCGCCGGGAGAGTTCGCCGTCGAGCGCGAAGGCAGCAAGGCCCACGCCAGCCCCTCGGTGCGCCGCTTCGCGCGCGAACTCGGCGTAGATGTGTCGAAGGTGAGAGGCACGGGACCGAAGAACCGCATCACGCAGGAAGACGTGCAGACCTACGTGAAAGGCGCGCTGTCCGGCGCTGCGGCCGCCCCCGCCGCGGCATCCCTCGGCGGCGGCCTCAACCTGCTGCCCTGGCCGCAAGTCGACTTCGCCAAGTTCGGCGCCGTCGAGCGGCAGCCGCTGTCGCGCATCAAGAAGCTTTCCGGTCCGAACCTCGCGCGCAACTGGGTGATGATTCCCGCCGTCACTTATCACGAGGACGCCGACGTCACCGAGCTCGAAGCCTTCCGCGTGCAGTTGAACAAGGAGAACGAGAAGGCGGGCCTCAAGCTCACCATGCTCGCCTTCATCATCAAGGCCGCGGTCGCCGCGCTGAAGAAGTACCCCGAAATCAACAGTTCGCTCGACGGCGACGATCTGGTGCTCAAGCGCTACTGGCACATCGGCTTCGCCGCCGACACGCCCAACGGCCTCATGGTGCCGGTATTGAAAAACGCCGACCAGAAAGGCGTGTTCGACATCGCCAGGGAAACCGCGGAATTGTCGAAGAAGGCGCGCGACGGCAAGCTCGGCCCAGCCGACATGCAAGGCGCCAGCTTCACGATTTCCAGCGTCGGCGGACTCGGCGGCACGGCGTTCTCGCCCATCGTCAATGCGCCGGAGGTCGCCATCCTCGGCGTCTCCAAGTCGTCGATGAAGCCGGTGTGGGACGGCAAGGCCTTCGTGCCGCGGCTGATCGTGCCGCTGTCGCTGTCGGCCGACCACCGCGTCGTCGACGGCGCGCTGGCGACGCGCTTCAACGCCTACCTGGCGCAGATGCTGACCGACTTCCGGAGGACGATGCTGTGACGACCACGATGGAAGTGAAAGTGCCGGACATCGGCGACTTCAAGGGCATTCCAGTCATCGAGGTTCACGTCAAACCCGGCGATGCGGTCAAAGCCGAAGATTCGCTCGTCACGCTGGAGTCCGACAAGGCGACCATGGACGTGCCCGCCCCTGCCGCGGGAACAGTCAAGGAAGTGAAGGTCAAGCTCGGCGACAAGGTTTCGGAAGGCAGCGTCATCGTCCTGCTCGAAGCCGCCGGCGCGGCAGCGAAGGCAGCGCCGACGACCGCCGCCGCATCGGCCGCTCTTGCGCCAACTGCTGCCACGGCGCCGGCCGCACCTGTCTCCACGCCGGTCGCGGCGGCGCCGGCCGGCAGCTACCTCGGCAAGGCCGACATCGAAACCGAAATGCTGGTGCTCGGCGCCGGCCCCGGCGGCTACTCGGCCGCCTTCCGCAGCGCCGATCTCGGCATGAAGACCGTGATCGTCGAACGCTATGCGACGCTGGGCGGCGTCTGCCTCAACGTCGGCTGCATCCCGTCGAAGGCGCTGCTGCACGTCGCGGCGGTGATGGACGAGACGCAGCACATGGGAGACCTCGGCGTCAGTTTCGCCGCGCCGCAAGTCGACATCGACAAGCTGCGCGCCCACAAGTCCAAGGTCGTCGGCAAGCTGACCGGCGGACTTTCCGGCATGGCCAAGGCGCGCAAGGTCGAGGTCGTGCGCGGCTACGGCCACTTCCTCGACGCCAACCATCTCGAAGTCGAGGAGACCACCGGCAGCGCGCAGGAGAAGACCGGCGCGAAGAAAGTCATCCGCTTCCGGAAGTGCATCATCGCCGCCGGATCCGCCGCCGTGCATCTGCCTTTCCTGCCCAAGGATCCGCGCATCGTCGACTCGACCGGCGCGCTGGAACTGCGCGGCAAGCCGGCCCGGCTGCTGGTCATCGGCGGCGGCATCATCGGCCTCGAAATGGCGACCGTGTATTCGACGCTGGGCGCCCGCGTCGACGTCGTCGAAATGCTCGACCGCCTGATGCAGGGTCCGGACCGCGACCTCGTCAAGGTCTGGGAAAAGCAGAACGCGCACCGCTTCGACAAGATCATGCTCGAGACCAAGACGGTCGCCGTCGACGCCAAGGACGACGGCCTCTGGGTCAAGTTCGAAGGCAAGAATGCGCCGGCCGAGCCGCAGCGCTACGACATGATCCTGCAGTCCGCCGGGCGCAGCCCGAACGGTCGCAAGGTCGACGCCGACAAGGCCGGCATAGCGGTAGACGAGCGCGGCTTCATTCCCGTCGACAGCCAACTGCGCACCAACGTCGCCCACATCTTCGCCATCGGCGACATCGTCGGCCAGCCCATGCTGGCGCACAAGGCCGTGCACGAAGCGCACGTCGCCGCCGAAGCCGCATCCGGGCAGAAGAGCCACTTCGATGCCAGCGTGATTCCCGGCGTCGCCTACACCAACCCGGAACTCGCCTGGGTCGGCCTCGGCGAGGACGAGGCGAAGCAGAAGGAGCGCAAGATCAGCGTCGCCAGATTCCCCTGGGCGGCATCGGGCCGCGCCATCGCCAACGGCGCCGAGTACGGCTTCACCAAACTGGTGTTCGACGAGGAAACCCATCGCGTCGTCGGCGGCAGCATCGTCGGCCCCAACGCCGGCGACATGATCGGCGAAATCGCGCTGGCCATCGAGATGGGTTGCGATGCCGTCGATATCGGCAAGACCATCCACCCGCATCCGACGCTGGGCGAGAGCATCGGCATGACGGCGGAAGTGGCGCACGGGACTTGCACCGACCTGCCGCCGCAGCGGAAGAAATAGCTATACTGCGCCGCACCAAGCCCGGCGCGACCGGGCTTTTTCCCCGGAGGCAGTAGCGATGAGCATGACCCAGGACGAACTAAAACTGGCCGTGGCCCGCGCCGCGCGCGACTACGTCGCCGCGCAACTGCCGGCCGGCGGCATTCTCGGCGTCGGCACTGGCTCGACGGCGAACTTCTTCATCGACGAACTGGCAAGCATCAAGGACCGCATCGGCGGTACCGTCGCCAGTTCCGAAGCAACGAAGAAGCGCCTCGCCGGCCACGGCATCCGCGTGCTCGACCTCAACGACGTCGGCGAAATGGCGATCTACGTCGACGGCGCCGACGAGATCGACGCCGGCTTCGCCATGATCAAGGGCGGCGGCGGCGCGCTGACGCGCGAGAAGATCGTCGCCGCCGTGGCGCGGACCTTCGTCTGCATCTGCGACGCCAGCAAGCTGGTCGCCACCCTGGGCAAATTCCCGCTGCCGCTCGAAGTGATCCCGATGGCGCGCGCCCATGTCGCACGCGAGGTCGAGAAGCTCGGCGGCACGCCCGCGCTGCGCGAGGGCTTCGTCACCGACAACGGCAACCTGATCATCGACGTGCATGGCCTCGCCATCGCCGATCCGCAGGGCCTGGAAACCCAGTTCAACCAGATCGTCGGCATCGTCACCAACGGCCTGTTCGCGCGACGCGGCGCCGACGTGCTGCTGCTGGGCACGCCCGCCGGGGTGAAGACCAGCAAGCGCTGATCCGGCCATCGCCAACAGAAAGGGCCGCCCCTGGTTCGCCGGGGGCGGCCCTCGATTTTGACGGCGATAAAGTCAGTGGCTCGGCGGCACGAAGCCCTGCACCTGCTCGGCGCCCTCGCCGAAGAAATGCTTCTCGACCTGTTCGGCCAGGTACTTGCGGTGTTGCGGATCGGCGAGGTTCAGGCGGTTCTCGTTGATGATCATCGTCTGCAGCCGTATCCACTGCTGCCACGCTTCCTTGGAAACGTTCTGGTAGAGGCGCTTGCCCATTTCGCCGGGCATGGGCGGGAAGTCGAGACCCTCGGCCTCGCGGCCGAGTTTGATGCAATTGACGGTGCGCGCCATAGCGTATCCCTTGGTATGGTGATGCGTGGGATTTTAGCGGAAAGCAAGCGGCCGTCGACGGGTTCCGGGCATTCCGGCAAATAGTCCTCATTCGTCGACTACCCGAATCCGGTAGCGGTCCATACCGATGTTCGGCTAGTCGGGCCGCGTCCCGATTAACCGGATCAATAGTGGAATAAGTCGACTTTGGTAAGGCAGATAAGCTGCGATTCCTCCCGGAATCAACCGACTGCCAAGGTCCATCAAGGTAAACTCCCGCAAGACCGACAGAATCGGTCGGATTTAGAATTCGCATTTGGCATTTCCTTCCGTCCTCATTAGATTGGCACTATTGCATGTCGGCGACTTGCCCAAGCCTCGCAATCGTCCCGATGTCAATGCGGAAAAATGAAAGGAAGATGCCATGTCCACAAACCGCAATCCCCGGCAAGCGCCGCCTTCGTCACCGTCGGAATTCTCCGGCCAGGACCTCGATCGGATCCCCTCCTCGCCCTGGTGGTCGGCAAGTCAAGAGCGCTTCGACGCGCTCATACGGGTGCGGCAGGAACTTTACCGCCGCGACATGTCAATGGCCAAGACGGCGCAATCGGCAGCGATGGCAACTTTGCTCACGACCATCTCCGTCTATAGCGCCGACGCAATGGGCGCCATGAAAATCCCGATGGAGCCTGAATTTCTCGCGTTGCTCGCAGCGCTGCTGGTAGTCATTGTCGCCGCATGGCTGCTCGATCACCGGCTGGTTCAGCAGCTTCGCGACGTAAAGCTGCGCTCGCGGCTATGGACGGACCTCGTCGATGCCGTCCGGGACGGCTGCATCGACCCGACGAAACTCGAGTCCGGTCGCTACCGCGAAACCGAACCGGAACGACTGTTGCGCAAGGAAGCCGCGGTTGCCGCGCAGTTCCTGGCGTCCGAAGAAAGGCTGGCGCCGCACCTGCCCATTTTCGGCCACTGCTTCACGCTGCAAGATCCATAGTCGCCGTCTTCGCGACATCCACTCGCGTCATCACGCCACCGGTGAAACCGCCATGAACAGACTGTTCGAGAATTTCTTGTCGGCGCCGTACCGCCATGACTTCGTCGCTGCCCCGCCCTTGCTGTGCGAGGCGGATGCCGCCCGGTATTTTGCCGGCCAGGGCGGAACGGACTATGCGTCCGTGATGCGGGAAGTCGACTTCCTGATGGACAAGGGCTTTCCCCTAGGCATGGCCCTGGTCATCGGGGAAATGGACGGATCGGTCTGCCGCCACATCAAGAAACTGGTCGCACGTCAGGCGGATTACGTTTCCTGGATCACCAATGGTCCGATGCTGATCGCGGTGTTTCGCGAGGGGCTGTTCAACGAGTTGCGCCAAGCCTGGCAACTCGTGGTCGCGGATAACGCGGACATTACCGCGGGCGTGGCCTTTTCCGCTTCGCTGAAGAACCATGACGAACTCCTCGCCGCCGCCCGTATCGCCCTGCAACGGGCGATGGTCCGGCGCGTCGACCTGCTGGTGCTCGATGCCGATCAAGCCGTCCGGGCGATCGACGACCACAAGCTGGCCGTCGCCATGAAGAAGCACCTGGCGGCGGGCGGCGGGGATTTCGAGGCCTATTTCCAGCCGCAGGTGGACATCGACTCCGGCGCCCCGCTCGGCGCCGAAGCGCTGGCGCGCTGGCATCCCGACGACGCGGACATCCCGCCGTCGCGTTTCATTCCGATCGCCGAAGAGGCCGGACTGATCGGCGGCATCGGCGAAATGATGTTCGTCCGCTCCGCCCGCGCCCTCAAGGTCATGCGCCGCTGCGGCATCGAGATTCCGCGCATCGCCGTCAACGTGTCGCCGGCGCAGAGCCGCCAGGGCGACTTCCTGCGCGTGGTCACCGACATCCTGAAAAGCGAAAGGCTGGGCGCCGGCGACATCGAACTCGAAATCACGGAATCGCTCGCCGGCACCGGCGACGACGACTTCATGAATTGGCTGTCCGACATCGCCGCGGCGGGCTTCCACATCGCCATCGACGACTTCGGCACCGGCATGTCGACCCTGGCACGGATACGCGACATCCCGGCAGGAAAGATCAAGCTGGATCGCGCCTTCGTCACGCCGCTGCCCGACGACCAGGCCGCTTGCACGACGTGCCGCTCGGCGCTGGACCTGGTGCACGGGCTCGGCAAGACATCGCTCGCCGAGGGCGTCGAATACCCGGCCCAGGCGGCTTACCTGAGTGCTCTGGGATGCCGCATGGGGCAGGGTTTCCTCTGGGCCCGCCCGATGACCGAAAAGAACCTCGTCTCCTGGTGGGGCAACAGCGCCGCAAGGCATTGACGCGGGGATCGGGCCAGCAAGTCCTTTGCCGACGGCTAGGCTGCAGGTTCTCAAACAGCGCAAAGAATTCTCGCCAATTGAGAAACTTCGTTGCCGCGGAAGGCCACATCGGACGGATGGCTAACAATCCTGATGATCGTACTTTTCGTAAGAAAAGCGCGGATGCATTGAGCATTGGACGCAATGGTTATCGTGGCCGTCGATTGCGTCGCTTACGCACTTTCCAATATGAAGATTGAACAGTTGCCCATGGTCCTGCCTAAATTTGCCGGACTCGCCATACAAGTAATTTCGAATTTGGACTTGTAGGCACTCCAAGGAAAACTGCGGGCGTTCGCACGTGTATCTGCGCCACAAGAACTCACCGGGACTTTCATCGGCTTCGCGCAGTCCATCCCTGTAGCCCAAAGCACGATAGAAGGCCGTTACATCTCCGATTTTATGGTAGCGGTTCCGGTCAGCAACGATCCAGCCGAAATCCGCATGCCGACTGGAAGCCAGATGGTAGCCGAACCTCGGGAATCCATTGCCTGCGTTAACGTCGTCCATCCTGCCTCACCCTAACCACGGAGTCGGAGTAGCTAATAGAGAAAGAGAAACACAAGGGCGCGCTTGATCATAGATCATCGATCGAAACATGGTCAAGGCATCTATAGCCTAACCACGCAGCCTTTCCCACTTGCTTTGGCGGCATACATGGTCTTGTCCGCCATCTGCAATGCGTCTGACGTCGATTCTGGAGGCCGCTCGAATGTCTTGCACCCGACACTCGCGGTGAGTGCAAAAATGCGATCGCCGCCAGCGGAAATACGCATAGCAGAGGCAAGCGAATATCTATGGGAGCCGACCAAGCGGCAACGAACATCATCGCTGTCACAAGGCTGCCGCCGACGAGAACGCGCCATGACGAAAGCGCCCCTGGCGTCAATATGCGGTTGAAATATAAGCGGCCCATGCCGGCATTCCAGCTTCCTTTCGAAAGACGGCCTTTATCCCTTCCTTAAATAGAATTCCTTCGCGCCGCCGGCTATTTCAAGTGAAAAGAGAAACTCGATGGACGTCGCCCTACTCCACGACGGGACGTCGTCGATGGCTGCGGTGCAGTCGGTGACGAGTTGCAAGACCTCGCCACTCTTCATGCCTTCGAGCAGCTTCTTCGCCTCCAGGATCGGCCCAGGGCAGGACACGCCGCGCATGTCCAACGTTACGTGAGGGATGGGCGTTGTCTGCGCTTTGCCGGCTTTGTAAAGCAGGTAGGCGATTTTTCCGCCGCCCCGCTCTGTCGCCGACACCAGCACATTCCCCGTGTATTGGCACCAGACCGCAAGGTCATCGCGTGTTCCCGTGCAGTCCGAGATCAGGCACATGGCCTGGCCTGGCTGAAGGTCGTCGAGAATTTTCTTGGCGCCGAGCAAAGGCGCCGGACACGGCATTCCCGAGACATCGATGGTCACAGCCACATCCACATCTTCTGACACGGTATTCTCCCGGGAGTTGAGAAGCCTGTTCAGACTGTATCAGCAATCTCGGCGCTCGAGCCGATGAAGAGTCTCCGGCAAATCTGCACAGCACGCGGCACTGAGGCCGCCTGTGCGGCGGCCGGCGCCGGGTGCTTGCGATTTTTGTCCGCCGCCGCTCATTGTGCGCCGGGGTTCGTTAAGATTGCGCCACAGAGCGAAATGCGCAATCTCTTAATCCTCGCCTCCCTGACCGCCTTGCTGGCGGGATTCCTCGGCGCCGCCCCGGCGGCCGCCGAGAGCGCCAACGCGCGCTTGCCCGCCGCCGTCGCCGGCGCCCTGAAGGCCGCGGCCATTCCCGTCAGCGCCATCGGCGTCTACGTCGAGGAAGTCGGGGCGGCGAAGCCGCGTCTCAGCGTCAATGCCGCGCAGCCGATGAATCCGGCTTCGGTGATGAAGCTCGTCACCACGTTCGCGGCCCTGGGAATGCTCGGCCCGGCCTACACGTGGAAAACCGAGGTCCGCATCGACGCGCTGGTGACTAACGGCGTCCTGGCCGGCGACCTCTACCTCAAGGGCGGCGGCGATCCCAAGCTGACGTTCGAGCAGTTCTGGCTGCTGCTGCGGCAGTTGCGCGCGCAGGGCATCCGCGACATCGACGGCGGCTTGGTATTGGATCGCAGCGTCTTCCAGGTGCCGGAAGTCGACCCCGGCGCTTTCGACGACCAGCCGCTACGGCCGTACAACGTGGGCCCCGACGGCCTGCTGGTAGGATTCAAGGCGATCCGCGTGAACCTGACGCCCGACGCCGCGACGCG
>DAIEEM010000082.1 GCA_027325905.1 Rhodocyclaceae bacterium | reverse complement strand
GTCTTGCACTCGGCGCCGATCACCGACTGGAAGTCGCGCACCATCATCGGGTAGGGATGCGGGCCGGCGACGGTGCCGATGATGTAGAACGTGCTGTCGACGTTGGTCACCCAGTCGCGCATCGCCTAGTTGAGCGCGTCCTTGAGCGTCTTCGAGCCGGACTCGACCGGCACCACCTTAGCGCCCAGCAGCTTCATGCGATAGACGTTGGCGGCCTGGCGCCGGATGTCTTCGGCGCCCATGTAGACGACGCATTCCATGCCGTAGCGCGCGGCGACGGTCGCGGTGGCGACGCCGTGCATGCCGGCGCCGGTCTCGGCGATGACGCGCCGCTTGCCCATGCGCCGCGCCAGCAACGCCTGGCCGATGCAGTTGTTCACCTTGTGGGCGCCGGTGTGGTTGAGGTCTTCGCGCTTGAGGTAGATCTGCGCGCCGCCGAGGAGGCCCGACCAGCGCTTGGCGTGGTAGATCGGGCTGGGACGGCCGACGTAGTGCTTGAGGTCGTACTCGAACTCGGCGCGAAAGGCGGGATCGGTCTTGGCGGCCGCGTAGGCCAGGCGCAACTCTTCGAGCGCGGGAATCAGGGTTTCGGCGACGAAAATGCCGCCATACTTGCCGAAGTGGCCTTTAGCGTCCGGCAAGTGATAGGAAACGTCAGGAGTCTGCATCTTTCACGGCGGCCACGAAGGCGTTGATTTTCTCGGCATCCTTGATGCCCTTGGCGGTTTCGACGCCGCTGCTGACATCCACGCCCCAGGGGCGCAACTGGCGGATCGCAGCGCCGACGTTGTCCACCGTCAGGCCGCCGGCAACCACCACCGGCAGCGGAAGGCCTTGCGGCACCAGCGACCAGTCGAACGTCTGCCCGGCGCCGCCATAGCTGTCGACATAGGCGTCGAGCAGCAGTCCGCGGGCGGACGGGTAAGCGCGGGCGAATTCTACCAGATCGAGC
This sequence comes from Rhodocyclaceae bacterium, assembly GCA_027325905.1. Lineage (GTDB taxonomy): Bacteria > Pseudomonadota > Gammaproteobacteria > Burkholderiales > Rhodocyclaceae > Nitricoxidireducens. The sequence goes on along the minus strand of DAIEEM010000082.1, from coordinate 8,225 downwards.
CCCGGCCTCATCCGCGCCACTTTCACGTAGGGACGGCCGAAGCGTTCGCAGAATTCGGGCGTTTCGTCGCCCTGGTACTGGACGATATCTATGGGCACCGCGGCAAGCGTCGCCGCCAGCAAGTGCGGATCCGGATTGACGAACAGGCCGACGCGCGTGACGAAGGGCGGCACTTGGCGCACCAGCGCCGCCGCGCGCTCGATGTCGAGGTGGCGCGGGCTTTGCGGATAGAAGACGAAGCCGACGGCGTCGGTGCCGGCGGCCACGGCCGCCTGCAAATCCTGTTCGCGGGTGATGCCGCAAATCTTGATGCGGGTTCGGCTCATGGCATGACGGGGAGGATGGAATCGGCAACTATGATACGGCCCGTTTCCGGCAGTTGCCAGACGGCGTCGTATTCGACGCCGGCAAAATAGAGGCCGTCGGCGGCGAAGGTCGGCGCGGCGCGCTGGCGGTCGCGCGCTTGTAGGAGTTCGGCCATCCACACCGCCGGGTGCTTGCCCTTGCCGATATAGACAAGGCTGCTGACGAGATTGCGGATCATGTGGTGCAGGAAAGCGTTGGCATGAAAATCGAAGACGATGCAGTCGCCCTGCACTTCGATGTCGGCGCGGTAGAGATGCTTGACGGGAGACTTGGCCTGGCACTCGGCGGCGCGGAAGGCCGAGAAGTCGTGCTCGCCGACCAAGCAGCCGGCGGCGGCGCGCATCGCCTCGACGTCGAGCGGTTGATGGAACCAGCCGACGCGCCCGGCCAGCAGCGCCGGCCGCACCGCGCGGTTCAGCAGCACGTAGCGATAGGCGCGCGAGCGGGCCGAAAATCGCGCATGAAAATCCGGGCCGACTTCCTTCGCCCAGCGCACCGCGACCCGCGCCGGCGAATGGGCGTTGACGCCGCGCACCCAGGCGGTCTCGGGTCGCAATACGGCGCAATCGAAATGCACCACCTGGGCCAGCGCGTGCACCCCCGCATCCGTGCGCCCGGCGCAGGCGACGCGCAGGGGCTGCCCGGCGACGGCAGCGAGCGCCTTTTCCACCGCGTCCTGTACGGTATTGCCGTGCGCTTGCGACTGCCAGCCGGCGAATCCGGCGCCGTCGTATTCGATGCCGAGCGCGATTCTTACCATATCAGCGCCACCGCCGCGCACGCCACGACCAGGAGCGCCACGCGATCGGGCCAATGCGGCCGCCTGATCGCCAGGGACAGGCTGCGCGGACCGCGATCGTCCTTCTCGCTCAGCCAATGCCGCCAGCCCGCGCCGCTGCCGCTTTCGACGAACTCGACGACGAGCATCAACCGCACCACGATACGCTCTCGCGCCCCGTGCCAACGAGACAAGGGGGCGAGCAGCCAGTAAAGGCCGCCGACGAAACCGGCCGTGCCGAGATGCTCGTGCAGCAAAGACAGCGTCGCCAGCAGCAACACCAGGCGCGACAAGTGCTCCGCGGCGAGCACCAGCCCATCCTGCGTCATACCCATGCCGCCGAGCGGCCCCGGCACCGCCAGGCCCGGCGTGGCGAAAGCGAACAGCAGCGCGATCGACAGCAGCAGCCAGCGTGCGCGCCGGAACAGGGTCAAACTGCGGCTCCTGGCGAGGAGCATGGCTGAAATCAGCACGGGGACAAGCAGCAGCGCAAGAATGCCGAGGGGCAGGGAGGCCAGGACGAGCGCGAATCCTGCCCAGGCGAGCAACAGGGTGGCAGGATGGAACATCGAGGACGCCGGGCCGCGGCGCCGTCACCGGCGCCGCGATGAGAAGAACGGTCAGCCCAACTCGGCCAGCTTGTTGCGCGCAGCTTCCTGCTGCGACGGGCTGCCTTCGTTGAGCACTTCGTTGAGCAGTTCGCGCGCCCCCTCCTTGTCGCCCATCTCCTCGTAGGCTTGGGCGAGTTCGAGCTTGGTGGCGACCTCGGGGTCGTCGGCGACGACGAGCGGAACCTCCGGTTCGGGCGTCTTCGGCTCGGCGATCTCCGGCTCTGCGATCTCCGGCGCACGGCTTTCCGCAAGCGCCGAGGGCGGCGCCTCGTCGAGGTCGAGGCTGATGCCGGCAAGATCCAGCGCCGGCATTTCGGGTTCCGCAAGCGGCGCGGGCGCGGCCTCGGGCTCGCTCAAGTCGAAATCGAAGTCAAGGGCGGGCGCATCCCCACCGCCTGCGGGCGCTTCGGCAACCGGCGCAACGGACTCGACGGCGGGCGTATCCAGATCGAAATCGAGCCCCCCCGGCGCTGCGGCTTCGGCCGCCGGCACCGCGGGCGCCTCGGCCTCGGGAACGGCACCGAGATCGAAATCGAGGCTCATCACTTCTTCGGCGACCGGTGGCTCCGCCGCGGGCGCGGCCTCCGCTTCGGCGGCCGATTGTTCCGTCTCGGGCGCAGTACCGAGGTCGAGATCGAAGTCCAGCGCCGCGGGAACCTCTTCGGCCGGCGCTGCCTCATCCGGCGGCGGCAACGGTTCTTCGGCCGCCGCTGCGGGCGACTGAAGTTCGGCCGTCGTCGTGATCACCGTAGCGACCATGTCCGGCGCGCTTGCCGCCAGTTCTGCACCGCCGCCGTAGAGCGGATTCGCCGGATCGACGGAGCGCCCGAGCGTCGCCGCCTTCTCCCAATCGGCGCCGTTGCCGCCGGTCAAGCCGTAGAGTTCGCGGGCGACGGCTTCGAACGATTGCGCGTCCTTGCGGGCAGCATAGATTTCGAGCAGCTTGAGATGGATGGCGCAGCGTGTCGGATCGGTCTTGAGCGCTTCGAGCAGGATTTCCTCGGCCTGGGTATCGCGTCCATAAGCGATGTAGACGTCGGCTTCTGCGACCGGATCGACGCCTTCGTCACCGGCCGCGCCGAATTCGGGCTGCTGGCTGAAATCTGTCGGCAACGCCGAACCGGTATCGACGCTCTGGCCGTCGACCGGACCGGACACGGAACTCGACGACGCACTGTCGATGACGCTGCCCGCGGCCGCTTGGCGCTTCCTGCGCCAGACGCCATACCCCAGGTAGCCAAGCAGCAGCGCCAAGACGCCACCGCCGCCGAGAACGATCCCGGGGCTCTCTTCGATGAAACTCGGGCGCGGGGGTAGCGGCACGGCAGGTTTCTTTGCGGCCGGCGACGGAAGCGGCGCGGCAGGTTTCGGCGCTTCGACGGGCTGCGCCGGAACGGCGAGGGCTGGCGACGCTGGCTTCGCCGCCTCGGCGGGCACGACCGGCGTCTCCTGGGACTTGGTGCCGGCGGCACTCTTCATCTCTGCGAGCTTCCGCAAATCGGCGAGATTTTTCTCCAGCTCGGCGATGCGTGCATTCGCTTCCTTGAGCGCCTTGTCATGCGCGATGAGATCTTCCTCGACCGCACCGATGCGGGCGCCGGCCGTGGCGCCCTTGCCGGTCTCGGCACGCGAAACTTCGAGCTTGTCTTTGCCGGGGGCCGGCGACGGCGGCGTCTCTTCGATCTTGGGCGCGATCTTGCCGGCGGCCACCTGCGCGGGAGCCGCTTCTTTCGGCGCTTCCGCCGCTGCCAAGGCGGCAAGCTTCCTGCGGTAGGCATTGAAGTCCGCCGCCTGGGTGACGACGATCCGGCGCGCCTCGGACGGCTCGACCGCCATCGCCGACTGGTTGTCCGGGATGCGCAGAATCTTGCCGGCACGCAGGCGGTTCATGTTGGCGCCGTCGAAAACGTCCTTGTTGTCGAGTAACAGGGCGGCCAGCATCTGGTCGAGACTGACGCCCGCGGGTTTCGTCTCGTCGGCGATCTTCGCCAGCGTGTCGCCGCGCACGACCTGCCGCGTCGTACCACCGGCGGCGGGCTTTGCGGCCGCTTTCGGCGGCGGCCGCGAACCGCCTGGCGCAGCGGCCGGCGGTGCGGCGCGCGATTCCGCCGCCTGCGGCGCAGCGGCCGGCGCCGGACCGCTAGGCACGGCCGGCGCTTCCTTCTTGACCTCCGGCACGAACACGGGTGCCGCCGTTGCCGGCTTCTTGAAGACGTCCGGCGGATCGAGCAGAAAAGTGTACTCGCGCACCAAGCGCCCCGAAGCCCAACTCACCTCGACCAACATGTCGATGAAAGGTTCGCTGAAGGGCCGGTCGGAATTTGCCGTAAGGAAGACCTGCCCGTTCGGACGCCTGTCGACCTTGAAACGGATGCTGGAAAGCGCAGGCGAGAAGTCGATACCGGCGTTCGTGAAGGCATCGACCGGAGCCAGGCGCGCGGACATGGACGAGACTTCCTCGCGGCTTGCCGTCAACTCAATCTCGGCCCGCAAAGGCTGGCCCAGCGCGGAAGTTACCGTCAGCCGGCCCAACCCCGCAGCCTGGGCGCCCAGCGGCATGATCGCCAAGGCCATAGCCAGCACGGATAGTTTGAATCGTTTCGAGTGGTCGGTCTTCAGCACGGCGCCTCCCCGAGGGGATATGAAAATTCGGTAATTAAAATAACATCATGGCCTTAAGGCTGCAAGCTCAACCTTTAGCTCATCTACTGCGCCTGGTGGCGGAATCTTCAATCGATCAGGATGCGCAACATCCGGCGCAAGGGCTCGGCAGCGCCCCAAAGCAGTTGGTCGCCGACGGTAAATGCCGACAGGTACTGGTTCCCCATGCTGAGCTTGCGCAGCCGCCCGACCGGCGTCATCAGCGTTCCGGTCACCGCCGTCGGCGTCAGTTCGCGCATCGAGGCGTCGCGTTGGTTCGGCACCACCTTGGCCCAGGGATTGTGGCCGGCGAGCAAGCCTTCGACATCCGCCAGCGGCACGTCCTTCTTCAGCTTGATGGTCAGCGCCTGCGAATGGCAGCGCATGGCGCCGATGCGCACGCACAGGCCGTCGACGGGAATCGGCCGGGCGGCGAGACCGAGAATCTTGTTCGTCTCCGCCGCGCCTTTCCATTCTTCGCGGCTCTGGCCATTGCCGAGATCCTTGTCGATCCACGGGATCAGCGAGCCGGCCAGCGGCACGCCGAAATTGGCGGTGGGGAAGGAGTCGTCGCGCAAGACGCCGGCCACTTCGCGGTCGATGTCGAGGATGGCCGAGGCCGGATCGTCGAGCAGGTTCCTGGCGACGCGGTGCGCCTCGCCCATCTGCTGCAGCAGTTCGCGCATGTTCTGCGCGCCGGCGCCGGAGGCCGCCTGGTAGGTCATCGACGTCAGCCACTCGACGAGATCGGCTTTGAAGAGTCCGCCCAAGGCCATCAGCATCAGCGATACCGTGCAGTTGCCGCCGATCCAGTTGCACCCACCCTGCGCCAGCGCGGCCTCGATGACGTGGAGATTGACCGGATCGAGGATGATGACGGCGTCGTCTTTCATGCGCAGGCTGGAAGCCGCGTCGATCCAGTGGCCGTTCCAGCCGGCCGCGCGCAGCTTCGGGAACACCTCGTTGGTGTAGTCGCCGCCCTGGCAGGTGATGACGATGTCGAGCGCCTTGAGGTCGGCGATCGACTGCGCGTCCAAAAGTTTCGCGCCGCCGCTTTCGACCGGCCCCTTGCCGCCGACGTTGGACGTGGTGAAGAACACCGGCTCGATCAGGGCGAAATCGCCCTCCTCGCGCATACGCTGCATGAGCACGGAACCGACCATGCCGCGCCAACCCACCAGACCTACCTTTTTCATCGCCTTTCCTTGAATGACTATCCGTTGCAGCGACGCGAGCACCGCGTCGCCCACTTCCCGAACGCCCGCCGCGGAACGCTTGCGGTGTCGATGGCACCTCTTTTCATTATCTCATAGCTCGGGCGGCCGGCTCCGTCCGCATGCCGCGCCAGATCAGCAGCCAGCCGACCAGCGCGAAGCCGGCGCCGAGCGTGTAGGTCCAACCCGCACCCCATGGCGCCCAGGCCATGCCGCTGATGAAATTGCCGAGCATGCCGCCGGCGCCGAAGGAGATGCTGCCGTAGAGCGCCTGCACGCGCCCCTGCTGCTGCGGCGGAAACCAGCGGTTCAGCGCGGTGACGGCGGCCGCATGGTAGGCGCCGAAGGTGGCCCCGTGCATCACTTGCGCCGCCAGCAGCAGGGGCAGCGAATCGACTTCCCAGCCGATCAGCAGGAAGCGCAGCGCGGCCAGCGCGAAGCTGGTCAGCAGGATGCCGCGCAGCGAGAAGCGGCGCATCAGGCGCGGCAGGAAAGCGAAGACGAGGATTTCGGCGACGACGCCCAGCGACCACAGCGCGCCGACCACGGTCTTGCCGTAGCCGTGGTCGACGAGGTGGATCGAGAAGAAGACGTAGAGCGGTCCGTGCGCCGCCGACATGAAGAAACAGGCCGCCAGCAGCGCCACTACCTTGGGCTGCCGCAACGCCAGGCGCAGGGAAGCCGCCGGCTTGGCCGGCGCGGCATGCGGGGTCTCCCGCAGGCTGCCGGCGCAGGCGGCGATGCCGAGCAGCAGTCCGAGGCAGACCCAGAGCAAGGCGGCGAGCGGCACCGCGTCGAGCAGCATGCCCACGCCCAGCACCGTCACGACGAAACCGACGGAACCCCAGAGGCGAATGCGGCCGTACTGCTCCGTGCGTTCGCGCAGATGATCCAGCGTCAGCGCTTCGACCAGCGGATGGGCCGCCGACCAGAAGAAGAAGTTGAGGACAATGCCGGCCAGCACGCCCCAAAAGCCCTTGGCGAAGAAGAACACCACGAAGGCGGCGGCCGTCGCCGTCGCCGAGAAGCGCACGATCGGAACGCGGCGCCCCGAACGGTCGGAGAGCGCGCCCCAGAAGGCCGGCGCCGCCGCCCGCATCACCGGCGCCGCCGCCATCAGGACGCCGATGTCCCAGGCCGAAAAGCCGAGCGACTGCAGGTAGAGCGTGAAGTACGGCGCGAAGGCGCCGACGTAGGCGAAGTAGAAAAAATACCAGGCGGAGATCCGCCACTGGGGAGGTACTTGCATCCGCGCGGCGGGTCGAATGCGCCCCCAAGGTTATTTGTATTGTTGGCCGGCGCGGAACGCAAGCAGCAGGAAGTAGATCTCGTCTTTCAGCTTGACGCGCTGCTTCTTCATGTCCTCCAGAGTGAAGTCGGCCACCGGCATGTCGTTTTCCTCAAGGTTCTCGACCTTGCCCGTCAGGCGGTTGTAGCGCGCAAACATGGCGGCGAAATGCGCATTGGCGCCCTTGAGGCCGACGATGGCATCGTGCATGTCCGGAAACTCTTGCTGGAGCTCGTGATGATCGACCTGCATGGACTACCTCCCGGTGGAAATCATGGAGTCATTTTATCAGGCGACCCGGAATTTTCGGCGTGGCGCAGACGACGTCGCCGCATTGCGCGCGATGGCGCAGCGCCGCGTCGATGAGCACCAGGGCCAGCATGGCTTCGGCAATCGGCGCGGCGCGGATGCCGACGCAGGGATCGTGGCGGCCTTCCGTCGACACCGTGGTCGCGTTGCCGGCGAGATCGATGGAGCGGCGCGGCAAGCGGATGCTCGAAGTCGGCTTGACGGCGAGGTTGGCGACGATGTCCTGGCCCGTCGAGATGCCGCCGAGAATGCCGCCGGCATGATTGCTGGCGAAACCGGCGGGCGTAAGTTCGTCGCCGTGCTCGCTGCCGCGCTGCGTCACGCTGGCGAAACCGGCGCCGATCTCCACGCCCTTGACGGCGTTGATGCTCATCAGCGCGTAGGCGATTTGCGCGTCGAGGCGGTCGAACACCGGGTCGCCCCAGCCGACCGGCACGTTCTCGGCGACAACCGTGATCTGCGCGCCGATGGAATCGCCCGACTTGCGCAGTTCGTCCATGTAGGCCTCCAGGCGCGGCACGACGTCCGCATCCGGCGCGAAAAAGGGATTGGCGTTCACTGCCTGCCAGTCCTTGAAGGCGATGTCGATCGGTCCGAGCCGGCTCATGTAGCCGCGCACCGTCACGCCGTGGCGTTCGGCCAGCCACTTCTTGGCGATGGCGCCGGCGGCTACGCGCGAGGCCGTCTCGCGCGCGCTGGCGCGGCCGCCGCCGCGGTAATCGCGGATGCCGAATTTCTGCCAGTAGGTGTAGTCGGCATGGCCGGGGCGGAAGGTCGCGGCGATGCTGCCGTAGTCCTTGCTGCGCTGGTCCTCGTTGCGGATCAGCAGGGCGATGGGCGCCCCGGTAGTACGGCCCTCGAACACGCCCGAGAGGATTTCGACGCTGTCGGATTCGCGGCGCTGCGTGACATGGCGCGAGGTGCCCGGCTTGCGGCGGTCGAGTTCGACCTGGATATCGGCGACGGACAGTTCGAGGCCCGGCGGGCAGCCGTCGACGACGCAGCCGATGGCCGGTCCG
>DAIEEM010000075.1 GCA_027325905.1 Rhodocyclaceae bacterium | reverse complement strand
GAACTGCGGGCGCTGGGCGTCGATCTGTCGTTCGCCCCGGTGCTCGACCTCGATTGGGATCGTAGCGGCGTCATCGGCGACCGCGCCTTCCACCGCGAGCCGCAGGCGGTGATAGCGCTGGCCGGCAGCCTGATCGCCGGTCTGCGCGAGGCCGGCATGGCTTGCTGCGGCAAGCATTTCCCCGGCCACGGGTGGGTCGAAGCCGATTCCCACGTGGCGATTCCCGTCGACGAACGCGGGCTCGACGAAATGGCGCCCGATCTCGCGCCCTATCGCAAACTCGAACTCGACGCGGTGATGCCGGCGCACGTGATTTACCCGCGGGTCGATCCCCGGCCGGCCGGCTTCTCGCCCATCTGGATCGAAAAACTCAGGAAGGAAATGGGCTTCGGCGGCGTCGTTTTCAGCGACGACCTGTCGATGGAAGGGGCGAGCGTCGCCGGCGACATCGTGGCGCGCGCCGATGCGGCCTGGGGCGCCGGCTGCGACATGCTGCTGGTGTGCAATGCGCCGGACGCCGTGGGCGAACTGCTCGAGCGCTGGCACCCACCGGCCGACGCTCTCCGCAGCCGGCGCGTCGCGCAATTGCTGCCGTCGCGCCCAGCCCTGAATCGGCAAGCGCTTTACGACGACGCGGCCTATCGCGCCGGCTGCGCGGCGGCAGCGCGGCTGGCCTAAAGAAACGAAGGGCAGCCGAAGCTGCCCTTGGTCGCCGACGCGGTGGCCCGCTTACTTGACGCGGTTCTTGTATTCGCCGGTGCGGGTGTCGATTTCGATCTTGTCGCCGGTGCTGACGAACAGCGGCACGGGCAACTCGAAGCCGGTCGTGATCTTGGCCGGCTTCATCACCTTGCCGGAGGTGTCGCCCTTGACGGCCGGCTCGGTGTAGAGCACTTCGCGCACGACGGAATTGGGCATTTCGACCGAAATCGCCTTGCCGTCGTAGAACACGACTTCCAACTGCATGCCGTCTTCGAGGTAGTTGAGGGCGTCACCCATGCTGTCGGCCTCGACCTCGTACTGGTTGTAGTCGGCGTCCATGAAGACGTACATCGGGTCCGCGAAATAGGAATAGGTGCATTCCTTGCGGTCGGGCATGACCTGCTCGAACTTGTCGTCGGCCTTGTAGACGGCCTCCGAGGGCGTGCCACTGAGCAGGTTCTTGAACTTGAACTTGACGACCGCGGAGTTGCGGCCGGACTTGTTGTACTCGGCCTTTTGTATCACCAGCGGGTCGCTGCCGACCATGATGACGTTGCCGACGCGGAGTTCCTGTGAGGTTTTCATGTTGCGTCCTGGGGCGAAAATCGGGAAACGCGGGATTATATCCGCCCGATGCAGAATTGCGCCAGGTTCTCGGCAAGATTTCCCGGTAAGGCGATTTCCCGCGCCCACGGCTCGGCATGGGCCGCCAGTTGCGGCAGCGCCCGCCGCAACGCCGCCCAGGTTACCGCGATGTCGCCGCCGCCGTTCCAGGCCGCGGAGAAATCGACGACCGCCTGGCGCGCTTTGCCGTCGAGGCCGGCAGTATAGAGGGCCAGGAAAGCTTCCAGTTTCCCGCCATGCGCATTGCCGGCTTGCGGGTAGGTTTGCCAGACGAAAGGCCGCTGCGCCCACTGCGCGCGGACGAAGGAGTCCTCGCCGCGCACGAAATCGAGGTCGCAGCCGCCGAGCAGCCGATCGTACTCGGGCTGCGGCAGAAAGGGCAGGGCGGTCAGCGCCAGCGCACCGCGCCGGGCCTCCATGCCGGGCGCGAAGGGTTCGTTCAGCCAAGCTGCCACCTGCCGCCGCGGCAAACCGTCGGCGACGCGGCAGGTGATCGGTTCGGCGCCCGTCGCCCAGGTTTCGAGCAGGGCGGGCAGGCCAGGATTGTCGTAGCAGAACAGCGAGACTGCGAGCGCCGGGCCGGGGCTGCGCTCGCCGAAGTCGGCGTCCCGCTCGCGGATCAGGCCGCCGGTGCCTTTGGCAAAGCCCGGAAAGAAGAAGTGCTTGACCAGCGGCAGCGTCGGATGCGGCGACGCCATGCGGTGGCAGCCGGCCACCCAGTTTTCGGCGGAAAGGTATTCGAGATTGATCCAGACCGGCTGCTGCTGCTGCGCCATTGCCGCGACGTAGCTCGCCGGCAGCTCGCAGGCGAAAGCTTCGATGACCACCTGCGCCGGTTCGACGGCGGGAAACGGCGACGTCCAGCGGCGAATCTCGACGCCGTCGATGGACTGGCGGTCGAGCGCGGCGTCAACGCCGGGCCGCAGGCCGCACAGCGGGGCAACGTCGTCGATCCATAGCCGCATCGTCCAGCCCTGCTCGCGCGCCAGTTGGCGGGCGAGACGCCAGCAGACGCCGGCGTCGCCGAAATTGTCGACGACGGTACAGAAAAGATCGCAGGAAACGTTCATCGCTCGCCCATTGGCCATTATCCTATCGCAATGATCGATCTTCATCGTTGTACCGCCTGTCCACGGCTCGCCGGATTTCTCGCCGACGTCCGCCGGCGCCACCCCGACTACCATGCGCTTCCCGTCGCTACGTTCGGCGATGCGCGGGCGCGACTGCTGATCGTCGGCCTGGCGCCCGGCATGCATGGCGCCAACCGCACTGGCCGGCCGTTCACCGGCGACTTCGCCGGCATCCTGCTCTACGAGACGCTGCACCGTTTCGGCTTTGCCAACCAGGCGGAGTCCGTGGCGCGCGGCGACGGCCTCGAACTCGAGGATTGCCGCATCAGCAACGCCGTCAAATGCCTGCCGCCGGAAAACAAGCCGGAACCGGCGGAGATCAAGACCTGCAATCGCTATCTCGCCGCGGAACTGGCGGCATCGCCCGACGTGCGCGTGATCCTCGCGCTCGGCCTGGTCGCCCACAAGGCCGTGCTGATGGCGCTGGGCCTGAAGCAGAGCGCCTGCGTCTTCGGCCACGGCGCGCGCCACGAACTGCCGGGCGGCCGGATCCTCATCGACAGCTACCATTGCAGCCGCTACAACACGCAGACGCGGCGGCTAACCGCCGCAAGTTTTCACGATGTCTTCCGTGCCGTCCGCGCCGAACTCGGCTGAATCGGCGGCGGCGTCGTTCGACGCCAAGATCTTCCTCGAGACGCTGACCGAGGCGCCGGGCGTCTACCGCTTCCTCGACGCGGCGTGTCAGGTGCTTTACGTCGGCAAGGCGAAGAACCTCAAGAAGCGCGTCGGCACGTATTTCCAAAAAAGCGGCCACAGTCCGCGCATCGTCCTGATGCTGCAGCAAGTGGCGAACGTGGACATCACCGCGACGCGCTCGGAAGCCGAGGCGCTGATCCTCGAGAACACCCTGATCAAGAAGCTCGCGCCGAAGTACAACATCCTCTTCCGCGACGACAAGTCCTACCCCTACATCGTGCTGACCGGCGACGAAGTGCCGCGCCTGGCGTTCCACCGCGGCGCCTTCGACAGAAAGGGCCGCTACTTCGGACCGTTCCCCAGCGGCGGCGCCGTGCGCGAGAGCCTGCTGCTGCTGCAGAAGACCTTCCTGCTGCGCACCTGCGAGAACGCGGTGTTCGCGCACCGCTCGCGCCCCTGCCTGCTGCACCAAATCCACCTGTGCAAGGGACCGTGCGTCGGCCTGGTGTCGCCCGAGGAATATGCGCGCGACGTGCGCATGGCCGAGTTGTTCCTGCGCGGGCGTCACGGCGAGGTGGTCGAGCGGCTGACGGCGCAGATGCAGGAAGCGGCCGCGGCGCTGCGCTTCGAGGAAGC
>DAIEEM010000072.1 GCA_027325905.1 Rhodocyclaceae bacterium | reverse complement strand
ATTTCCGGCGAACAGAAGAGCCGCCATCCGCACACGTTCGGCCTGGTGCGCGCGGCGGCGCAGATGATAGAGAACCGGTTGTTCGACGCGCGCCACGGCGACGGCATGCGCTTGCGCTTTCATCCGCTGGCGGAAGGCATCGGCACGGTGGCCGAGGGCGTCGTCGCACTGTCGGAAGATGGCTGGATCGTCGGCGCCAACCAGGCCGGACTGGCGCTGCTCGGCATCGCCGCCGCCGACCTCGGCGCCACGCCCTTGTCGCGGCTGCTCGACCTCGACGTGGCCGATCTCGCCGACTGGGGCCGCAATCGCGCCGGCCAGCCGTTGCTGGCGAACCGCTGGCGTGGCGGCCGGTTGTTCGTGCGCGTCGAGCCGGGGCGCCAGCCCGTTTGCGTCGCCGCCAAGCCGGCGCCGCGCGCCGTGCCGGCCGATGCGCTCGCGGCGCTCGACACCGGCGATGCGCGCATATGCGCCGCCATCGAGCGCGCACGCAAGGTGCTCGACAAGCCGATTCCGCTGCTGCTGCTCGGCGAGTCGGGCGTGGGCAAGGAGTGGTTCGCCAACGCCATGCATCGCTCGGGCGGCCGCCGCGACAAGCCCTTCGTCGCCTTGAATTGCGCCGCACTGCCGGAGAGCCTGATCGAAGCGGAGCTGTTCGGCTACGCGCCAGGCGCCTTCACCGGCGCGCGGCGCGAGGGAGCGCCGGGGCGCATCCGCGAGGCGCACGGCGGCACGCTGTTCCTCGACGAAATCGGCGACATGCCGCTGGCCATGCAGGGCAGGTTGCTGCGTGTGCTGCAGGAACGGCAGGTGACGCCGCTCGGCGGCGGCCGGCCGGTGGTTGTGGATTTCGCGCTGATCTGCGCGACGCACCGCAATATCAAGGCCGAGATGGAGGCCGGGCGCTTCCGCGCCGACCTCTATTACCGCATCAACGGCATGATGCTGTCGCTGCCCGCGTTGCGCGAACGCAGCGATTTTCAGGCGCTCGCAGCGCGCCTGATTGAAGAACATGCGGCGGGGCGCGCCGTCGTGCTCGATGCCGCGCTCGCCGCCGCTTTCGCCGATCACGCCTGGCCCGGCAACCTGCGCCAGCTCGCCAACGCGTTGCGCACCGCCTGCGCGCTGCTGGATGCCGGCGAGTCGGTGATCGGCTGGCGGCACCTTCCCGACGACATCGCGGAGGAGTTGCGGCGACCGGCGGCGGAAGTCGTTCCGGCGGTCGAGATCGGGGAAGACCTGCGCGCGCTATCCAATGCCGTGATCGGCCGTGCCGTCGCCACGGCGAACGGCAACATGTCGGAAGCCGCGCGTCGTCTCGGCATCAGCCGCAACACGCTTTACCGGCGGCTCAAGCGCCTGCCGGCGGGGTCTTCGCGTTTGCGTTAGCGATGCGCCCGCGGCACACGGGTAAAATGCGCCATGACCGAAAAACGCATCTTGCGCCGCGTGCCGAAAATGGCGGCGCCCGCGGCTCCCGCCGCTGCGGGCGATTCCCAGGGCGTGCGCATCTCCAAGCTGATGGCCGAGCGCGGCCTTTGTTCGCGGCGCGAGGCCGACGCCTACATCGAGCGCGGCCTGGTCTTCGTCGACGGCGAGCGCGTCACCGAGCTTGGCACGCGCGCCGCGCCCGATGCGGTCATCACCTTGGCCAACGCGGCGCGCGTCCAGCAGGCGCGGCAGGCGACCGTGCTGGTGCACAAGCCCATCGGCTACGTTTGCGGCCAGGCCGAGGACGGCCACCGCCCGGCGGTGACGTTGGTGACGCCGCAGATGCAATACGCCGCCGAGCCGGGCGCGCGCTTCCAGCCGGCACACCTCAAGGGCCTGGCGCCGGCGGGGCGGCTCGACATCGATTCGACGGGGCTCTTGGTGCTGACGCAGGACGGCCGCATCGCGCGGCTGCTGATCGGCGAGGATTCGGCGATCGAGAAGGAATACCTGGTCCGCGTCGAAGGCACGCTCGACGCCCACGGACTGGCGCTGCTCAACCACGGCTTGTCGCTCGACGGCAAGGCCTTGCGTCCGGCCAAGGTTGGCTGGGCCAACGACGATCAGCTCCGCTTCCTGCTCAAGGAAGGCAAGAAGCGGCAGATTCGCCGCATGTGCGAACTGGTCGGCCTGCGCGTCACCGGCTTGAAGCGCGTGCGCATCGGCGGCGTGCGCCTGGGCGACCTGCCGCTCGGCCAGTGGCGCTACCTGCGCGAGGACGAACGCTTCTAGTTCGAGAGCAAACCCGGCGACTGTCGCCGGTCATAACGGTAGCATGGACCACGATCCGGCATCGACGCGGCGGCCGCCCGACGGGCGAAAGGCCGTTTGCCGCGGCGGAACTTCGGTATAATTTTGCCGACGGGATGCGAGTTGCGAGTGCGCGTCCTGCCGCGCCAATTCTTAATCTTCGCCCATCATCAGACAGACCACGGCCGCCGTCATGCGCATCCTGCTTAGCAACGACGACGGATATTTCGCTCCCGGCATCGAGGCGCTCGATCGCGCGCTGGCCGGCTTGGCCGAGATAGTCGTCGTGGCGCCCGAACGCGACCGCAGCGGCGCCAGCAATTCCCTCACGCTCGATCGCCCGCTGAGTGTGCGCCGCGCCGCCAGCGGCTACCACTATGTCAATGGCACGCCGACCGATTGCGTGCATCTGGCCGTGACCGGCATGCTCGAAGCGCTGCCGGACGTCGTGATGTCCGGCATCAACCTCGGCGCCAACATGGGCGACGACACCATCTACTCCGGCACCGTCGCCGCCGCCACCGAAGGCTATCTGCTCGACCTGCCGTCGATCGCGGTGTCGTTGGCGAGCAAGCGCGGCAACCATTTCGACACTGCCGGCCGCGTCGCCCGCGAACTGGTGGAGCGCTTCATGCGCCAGGGTTTCGGCGCGCCGCTGCTGCTGAACGTCAATGTCCCCGACGTGCCCTACGACGAGCTGCGCGGCTTCAGGGTGACGCGCCTGGGACGCCGCCACAAGGCCGAGGGCGTAGTGAAGCAGATGACGCCGCGCCACGAGACCGTCTATTGGGTGGGCGCCGCCGGCGAGGCCGCCGATGCCGGCGAGGGCACCGATTTCCATGCCGTCGCCAACGGCTACGTTTCGTTGACGCCGCTGCAGATCGACCTCACCCACAATGCGCAGATCGCCGCCGTCGCGGACTGGCTGGGGCGATGAACGCGACGCTCAACGGCATCGGCATGACCTCGCAGCGCACGCGCACACGCATGATCGAGCGCCTGCGCGAACAAGGCATCCGCGACGAGCGCGTGCTGACGGCGATCGCCGCGGTGCCGCGCCACATCTTCGTCGGCGAAGCGCTGGCGCATCGCGCCTACGAGGACACGGCGCTGCCGCTGGTGCTCGGCCAAACCATCTCGCAGCCTTACGTCGTCGCCCGCATGATCGAACTGCTGCTCGCCGGCCGCGACGGCCTGGGCAAGACGCTCTAGGTCGGCGCCGGCTGCGGCTACCAGGCGGCGGTGCTGGCGATGCTGACCAAGCAGGTGTATGCGGTCGAGCGCCTGGGGCCGCTGCTGGTGCAGGCGCGCGACAATCTGCGGCAGTTGAAGCTCGGCCACGTCCGCCTCAAGCACGCCGACGGCATGCTGGGGCTGCCCGAGGCCGCGCCCTTCGATACCATCATCGTCGCGGCGGCGGCGGCCAGCGCGCCGCAATCGTTGCTCGACCAATTGGCGCCCGGCGGCAGGCTGATGATCCCGCTCGGCGGCGGCGAACAGACGCTTCGCCTGTTCGAGCGCACGCCGCAGGGGATTGTCGAGACGCGCTTCGATGGGGTACGCTTCGTGCCATTGTTGCCGGGGGTTGCATGAAATACGGATATGTCCTCGTCGCCTTGACGCTTGCCGGTTGCGCCAACTACGCGCCGGTGCCTGTGATCGACCGCGGCGCGCCGCCGCGCGAGACCGTGGCCAACAAGCCGGCGGCTGCCGTACCCGTGGCTGGCGAAGGCAAGATGTACACCGTCAAGAAGGGCGACACGCTCTACGGCATCGCCCTCGAAAACGGCCAGGACTACAAGGACGTGGCGACCTGGAACAATCTCGACAATCCCAACCATATCCAGGTCGGCCAGCAGTTGCGCGTTGGCCCGCCCGAGGGCGAGGAGCCGGTGGCCGTCACCAAGCCGGTGCTCAGCGCGGCGCCGGTGGAGGCGCAGCCGCAAGGCAGCGGCGCCAATACGGACACTTTCAAGCGCGAGCCCAAGGGCGGCACCGTCGCCTATTCGGACGAGGCTCTGGCGCGCATGCGCGAACCGCAAGCGGCGGCGAAGCCCGCCGACAAGCCGGCCGAGAAGGCCGCGGAGCAGCCGGCGGCCGCGAACGACGTCAAGCCGCCGCCGAGCGGCGACGACGCCATCGACTGGGCCTGGCCGGCGCCGGGCAAGATCGTCCAGTCCTATTCGGGCGGCGGCACCGCCAAGGAAATCAACCGCGGCATCGACATTGCCGGCAAGTCTGGAGACCCGGTGCTGGCGGCCGCGAGCGGTACGGTCACCTACGTCGGCAGCGGCATTCCCGGCTACGGCAATTTCGCCATCGTCCGCCACAACGCCACCTACTTGTCTGTCTATGCCAACAACAGCCGCATCCTGGTCAAGGAACACCAGAGCGTGGTCAAGGGTCAAAAGATCGCCGAGGTAGCCGCTTCCGACGGCGAGCAGGCGAAGCTGCACTTCGAGATCCTCCGGCTCGGCAAGCCGGTCGCCCCCCTCAACTATCTCCCGGCACGCTGACACGCACGTGGCTGAAGAAGAGTTCCGCGACGGTTTCGAAACCATCGACCTTGCCGATCGCGGCGACGGCGGGGAGGTCGAGTTTCTCGACGACGTCACCCAGCTCTACCTGAACGAGATCGGCGCCACCGCCCTGCTGCGCCCCGACGAGGAATTGCGCCTGTCGCGGGCGAGCCGCGACGGCGACTTCGCCGCACGCCAGCGCATGATCGAGGCCAACCTGCGCCTCGTGGTCAGCATCGCCAAGCACTACCAGCATCGCGGCGTACCCTTCGACGACCTCATCGAGGAAGGCAACCTCGGCCTCATCCATGCGTTGGAGAAATTCGATCCCGAGCGCGGCTTCCGCTTCTCGACCTACGCGACCTGGTGGATACGTCAGACCATCGAGCGGGCGCTCATGAATCAGACGCGCACCATCCGCCTGCCTATACATGTGGTCAAAGAGATCAACGTATA
>DAIEEM010000062.1 GCA_027325905.1 Rhodocyclaceae bacterium | reverse complement strand
CAGCGACATCCTCAATGCCCTGCTGGCGCTCGGCTACAACGAACGCGAAGCCGTCGGCGCGATGAAGAGCCTGCCGGCGGGCGTCGCCGTGTCGGACGGCATCCGGCAGGCCTTGAAGTCGCTGTCGAAAACTTAGGCCATGGGCCTGCTGGCGCGACTGCGATTTCCGCCCGGCGTGCTGCGCCTGGGCATGAACCTGTGGCCGCCCTTCGTCGGCGCCGGCATCCACGTGCTGGAAATTTCGCCGGACTTCCGCCACGTCGTCGTGCGCCTGCGCCGCGGGCTCCTCAATCGCAACTATTTCGGCGCCCACTACGGCGGTTCGCTGTTCTCCATGACCGATCCCTTTTACGCGCTGATGCTGCTGCACAACCTGCCGCGCGGCTACCGCGTCTGGGATCGCGCCGCGCGCATCGAGTTCCGGGCGCCGGGGCGCAGCGACGTCTTCGCGCGCTTCGCGCTGACCGATGCCATGATCGCCGAAGTCCTCGCCGCGACGGCCGGCGGCGCGAAATACCAACCGACCTGGCGCGTCGATATCGTCGATGCCGCCGGTACGGTCATCGCCGCCGTCGACAAAACTCTTTACATCCGGCGTGCCCCGCTGTCGGATAAACTGCCGTCATCATGAGCGTTCAAACCGATTCGTTCGCCGACCGCGTTATCGAAGGCAGGAAGGAGTCGCCTCAGGAAGACGCCATCGAACGCGCCCTGCGGCCGAAGAAGCTGGCCGAATACGTCGGCCAGCAGAAGATCCGCGGCCAGCTCGAAATTTTCATCGAGGCGGCGCGGCGGCGCCACGAGGCGCTCGACCACGTCCTGCTGTTCGGCCCGCCGGGCCTGGGCAAGACCACGCTCGCCCACATCATCGCCCACGAAATGGGCGTCGGCCTGCGCCAGACCTCGGGGCCGGTGCTCGAACGCGCCGGCGACCTCGCCGCGATCCTCACCAACCTCGAACCGCACGACGTGCTGTTCATCGACGAAATCCACCGGCTCTCGCCGGTGGTCGAGGAAATCCTCTATCCGGCGCTTGAAGACTTCCAGATCGACATCATGATCGGCGAAGGCCCGGCGGCGCGCTCGGTCAAGCTCGACTTGCCGCCGTTCACGCTGGTGGGCGCGACGACGCGCGCCGGCATGCTGACCAACCCGCTGCGCGACCGTTTCGGCATCGTCGCGCGCCTGGAGTTCTACACCCCCGAGGAACTCACCCACATCGTCCGCCGCTCGGCGCAACTGCTCAACTGCGAAGTCGCCGGCGAAGGCGCCGCCGAAATCGCGCGCCGCGCGCGCGGCACGCCGCGCATCGCCAACCGCCTGCTGCGGCGCGTGCGCGACTTCGCCGAGGTCAAGGCGCAAGGCGAGGTGACGCAGGCCGTCGCCGACGCGGCGCTGTCGATGCTCGACGTCGACACGCTCGGCCTCGACACCATGGACCGCAAGCTGCTCGGCGCCATGCTGGAAAAGTTCGGCGGCGGCCCGGTCGGCGTCGACAACCTCGCCGCCGCCATCGGCGAAGCGCGCGACACCATCGAGGACGTGCTCGAACCCTACCTGATCCAGCAGGGCTACTTGCAGCGCACGCCGCGCGGCCGCGTGGCGACGGCCAGCATCTGGCGGCATTTCGGCTTGGCCGAACCGGCGACGCTGCAGCAGTCCGGCCTATTCTCCGCGCCGGAATGAGCCCGTCGCCGAGCATGTGCCACGCCTGCCGTCTTGCCGCGTCCGGGAACGGCGGACAATGAGGCTGGAAGAAGACGTAAGCGCTTCAGCCTTACCGCAGGCAGCGGCCCCGGTGAATACCCAGGCTTTCCGGGTCTACTACGAAGACACCGATTCCGGCGGCATTGTCTATTATGCGAATTACCTGCGCTTTCTCGAACGGGCTCGCACCGAGGTGCTGCGCGAGCTCGGCTTCGAACAGGCGCGCCTGGCGCGCGACACGGGCATTGCATTCGCGGTACGGTCGCTGGCCATCGAATACCTGAAGCCCGCGCGGCTCGACGATGTCATCGAGGTTAAGTCCTCCGTCAAGAAGCTCGGGCGCGCCCAGGTGGTTTTCCGGCAGCGCATAGAACGCGGGGGGGACTTGCTGGTCGACGCTGCCGTGCGAGTCGCCTGTCTTGACCTTGGCAAGGGAAAAGCCACGGCGATCCCACACAACATACATGAAAGACTTACCACACTGATATGAACGTAACCCAGGATCTATCCATCGTCGAATTGGTCGCCAACGCCAGCTTCGTCGTCAAACTGGTGCTGACTTTGCTCGCCGCCGTTTCCATGATGTCGTGGTACTACATCTTCCGCAAATGGTTCGCTATCCGCGACGCGCGCGCCAAGACCGACAAGTTCGAGCGCGATTTCTGGAGCGGCGGCAACCTCGACACGCTTTACCAGAGCGCGGTTAACGACCGCCACCACACCGGCGCGCTGGAGCACATCTTCGAAGCCGGCTACCGCGAATTCACCAAGCTGCGCGGCCAGCGCACGCTCGACCCGGCCACCGTCATCGCCGGCGTGCGCCGCGCCATGCGCGCCACCTACCAGCGCGAGATCGACGACCTCGAGGCCCATCTTTCCTTTCTCGCCTCGGTCGGCTCGGTATCGCCCTACGTAGGCCTGTTCGGCACGGTCTGGGGCATCATGCATTCCTTCCGCGGACTCGCCAGCATGGTGTCGGCGACGCTGGCCGCCGTCGCGCCCGGTATCGCCGAAGCCCTCGTCGCCACCGCCATCGGCCTCTTCGCCGCGATCCCGGCGGTCGTCGCCTACAACCGCTACGCCCATGACGCCGACCGGCTGGCGGTGCGCTTCGAGAGCTTCATGGAAGAGTTCTCCAACATCCTGCAAAGGCAGTTGAAGTGACCGCCCCGCCGCCGGGCCGCCCCAAGGCGGGGCAGCCATTTGACGTCGAGCGCAGCGAGCAGCCGTCACCCCCTTCACGGGGAAGGGGGTTGGGGGGAAGGGAACCATGAGACAGCGCCGTCAGATGAACCAGATCAACGTCGTGCCCTACATCGACGTGATGCTGGTGCTGCTCGTCATCTTCATGGTCACGGCGCCGATGATCCAGACTGGCAGCGTCGATCTGCCCAGCGTCGGCAAGAGCGCGCAGCCGCCGGTGGCGCCGCTCGAAGTCATCATCAAGCCGGACCAGAGCCTCGCCGTGCGCGACCGCGCGCTCGGCGGCCAGGAGGTAACGATCGGCCGCATGGAACTGGCGGCCAAGATCAAGGAAGCCCAGGCGAAGAATCCGCAGCAGCCGGTGCTGATCGCCGCCGACAAGAGCGTGCGCTACGAGGCGGTGCTCAACGTCATGGACGAACTCCAGCGCCAGCAGGTGGCGAAGATCGGCCTGCTGGTGCAGCCGGGACGCGGTAAATGAACGAACGCCCGGCGCAGACGCGCGAGGCGCCGGGACGGCGCATTTCCATCGCGCTTGCCATCGCCGTGCATGTCGGACTGGCGATTTTCCTGATCTACGGCGTGCACTGGCAATCCGAGCGCCCGGAAGCCGTCGCGGTCGATCTGGTGCAGTCCGTGCCCGCGACGCCGACGGCCGAACCGCCCTCTCCGACACCGCCTCCGACGCCGGCTCCGCAACCGCCGAAGCCGGTCGTCGAACCCAAGCCCGAACCCAGGCCAGCGCCGCCGCCGAAACCGGACATCGCCGTCAAGGAAAAGCCGAAGCCGCCGAAGGAAGAACCGAAGCCCTTCAATCCGCTCGAGGCCATGAAGAATGAGGCGGCAAAGCCGACCCAGCCCAGCGTCAGCGCGGCGGTCGATAAGGAACTCGCGCAGCGCAGATCCGACGCGTCCGCCGCTCACGACACGGCGGCCGCCGCCTGGAGCGATCGCATCGCCTCGAAAATCAAGCACAACATCATCCGACCGGCCAATGCCGCGGGCAACCCGGAAGCCATCTACGAAATCACGCTGCTGCCGGACGGCAGCCTGGTCGGCGCGCCGCGCCTCAAGCAATCGACCGGCAATGCGGCGCTGGACAGCGCCATCGAGCGCGCCATACGCAAGTCCGACCCGCTGCCGAAACCCGAAGACCCCAGCGTCTTCCAGCGCATTCTGCGGCTCAAGTTCCGGCCCCTCGAAGAGTGACAAGGTATAATCCCCCGCCTATGAAATTACGCCACCTGCTCGGCCTCCTGGCGTTCGCCGCGGCCGCCGCCCACGCCCAGCTCACCGTCGAGATCACCGGCGCCGGCGCCAACCGCATGCCGATCGCCGTCGCCGACTTCGCCGGCGAGCACATCGTTTCCCAGGCGCTGACCTCGGTCGTGCGCGCCGATCTCGAGCGCAGCGGCCTGTTCCAACTGGTGGATACGGCAGGGCAAGCCCCGACCGATACCGATGCCGTCAATTACGACGCCTGGAAGGCGCGCGGCGCCGACGCCCTGGCCGTCGGCAACGTCGCGACGGCCGCCGACGGCCGCTACGAGACCCGTTTCCGCCTGTACGACATCCAGAAGCAGGCGGCGCTCGGCGGCCAGGGCTTCATCCACACGTCGAACCAGTTGCGCGCGACGGCGCATCGCATCGCCGATTTCATCTACGAGAAGCTCACCGGCGAACCGGGCATCTTTTCCACGCGCATCGCCTACGTCGTCAAGAGCACCGGCCGCTACGAGCTGCAGATCGCCGATGCCGACGGCGCCAATGCGCAGACCGCGCTGGCGTCGCGCGAGCCGATTATTTCCCCGACTTGGTCGCCCGACGGTACCAAGCTGGCGTATGTCTCCTTCGAGGCGAAGAAGCCGGTCGTCTATGTGCACGATCTCGCCTCGGGGCGCCGCCACGTCGCGGCGAACTTCAAGGGTTCGAACTCCGCCCCGGCCTGGTCGCCCGACGGCAAGCAGCTCGCCGTGGTGCTGACCAAGGACGGCAGTTCGCAGCTCTACCTGCTGAACGCCGACGGCAGCGGCGTCACGCGCATCGCCACCTCCGCCGGCATCGACACCGAGCCGCAGTTCTCGCCGGACGGACAGGCGATCTATTTCACCTCGGACCGCGGCGGCAGCCCGCAGATCTACAGCATCCCCGCCGCCGGCGGCGACGCGCAGCGCATCACCTTCGAAGGCAACTACAACGTCACGCCGCGCCCCTCGCCCGACGGCAAGAGCCTCGCCTACATCTCGCGCAACAGCGGCCGCTTCCAGCTCACGCTGATGGACCTCGCCTCCAAGCAGACGCAAATCCTGACCGACTCGGCCAAAGACGAATCGCCGAGCTTCGCCCCCAACGGCCGCATGATCATTTATGCGACGGAAATCGGCGGCCGCGGCGTGCTGGCCGCCGTTTCGTCCGACGGCCGCGTCAAGCAAAGGCTTTCGGTCCAGGCCGCCAACGTGCGGGAACCCTCCTGGGGCCCGCTCATCAAATAATCCCCTACGGAGATAAAGACAATGCGCCATACCATCGCCATACTCGCAGCCCTGCTGCTTACCGCCTGCAGTTCGCAGCCGCCAGCCCCCGAACAGAACCCGGCCGGCGTCGAGGACCGCACGCCCCACGCCGCCACGCAGCCGGTGCCGGAGGCGCCGTTCGATGCCTTCGGCATCGCCGCGCTCAAGGATCCGCGCAGCATCCTCTCCAAGCGCTCCGTTTATTTCGACTACGATGCCTTCATCATCAAGGACGAATTCCGGCCGCTGATCGAAGCCCATGCCAAGTTCCTGGTCAACAACCCCGCCTTCAAGGTGCTGATCCAGGGCAACGCCGACGAACGCGGCAGCCGCGAATACAACCTGGCGCTGGGCCAGAAGCGCGCCGACGCCGTGAAAAAGGCGCTGCTGCTGCTCGGCGCACATGAAGAGCAGATCGAATCGGTCAGCCTGGGCAAGGAAAAGCCAGTGTGCACCGAATCGACGGAGGAATGCTGGGCGAAGAATCGCCGCGCCGACATCCTCCACTCCGCCGCTCACGAGTTCTAAGACATGAACCGCGCCTTCGCCGCCGCGCTCCTCGCTCTCGCCACCGGCCTGGCGGCCGTGCCGGCGCGCGCCGGACTATTCAACGACGACGAGGCGCGCGCCCGCATCGACCAGTTGCGCAAGGAGATGGACGATGTCGCCCAGCGCACGGACGTGGCGGCGAAGAACCAGATCGACTTCGCCAATCAGGTCGAGGCGCTCAAGGCGGAGATAGCGACCCTGCGCGGCCAGATCGAAGTCGTTGCCAACGACCTCGACAGCGCGCAGAAACGCCAGAAGGACTTCTACGTCGATCTCGACACCCGGCTGCGCAAGCTCGAGCCGGCGGTCGGCGAGGCCAAGGCGGACGCGCCGAAAACCGATCCGGTCGCCGAAACGCGCGATTACGAAGCCGCGCTGACCACCCTCAAGGGGGCGAAGTACAAGGAGGCGCTGGCCGCCTTCCAGGCTTTCATCAAGACCTATCCGGGCAGCACCCTGCTGCCTTCCGCAAACTACTGGGCCGCGTCCTGCTATTACCAGCTCAAGGACTACGCGCACGCCGCCGAGTTGTTCGGTCTGCTCGCCGCGACCTGGCCCGACGACGCCAAGGCGCCCGACGCGCTGCTCGGGGCGGCCAATGCGCAGCTCGAGGGCGGCGACGTCAAGACCTGCCGCAGGACGCTGGAAACGCTGATCGCCAAGTATCCGGCGAGCAACGCGGCGGCTTCGGCCAAGGCACGCCTCAAGAGCCTGCCGGCGGCGAAGAAGAAGAAGTGAGTGCGGGTGCCGACGCCGCCGTCCTGCGCGTCAGCGAAATCTTCCATTCCCTGCAAGGCGAGTCGTCGCGGGTTGGGCTGCCCACCGTCTTCGTCCGCCTGACCGGCTGCCCGTTGCGCTGCATCTGGTGCGACACCGCCTATGCGTTCGCCGGCGGCGAGGCGATGCCCCTGGCCACCGTCATGGCCCGCGTCGCCGCATTCGATTGCGCCACGGTTTGCGTCACCGGCGGCGAACCCCTGGCGCAGAAGGCCTGCCTGCCGCTGCTGGCCGCGCTTTGCGACGCCGGCTACTCGGTGTCGCTGGAAACCAGCGGTGCGCTCGACATCGGCGACGTCGATGCCCGCGTCGCGCGCATCGTCGACCTCAAGGCGCCGGATTCGGGCGAGGCCGAGAAGAACCGCTGGGAGAACCTGGACCTGCTCACGGCGCACGACGAACTCAAGCTGGTGCTGGCCTCGGCGGCAGATTACGCCTGGGCCAAGGACGTGCTGCACGAGCGGCGGCTCGACACGCGTTGCGGCGTTCTGTTATCGCCGGTGCAAGGGCGGCTCGACCCGGCGCAACTCGCCGCGTGGATATTGCGCGACCGTTTGCCGGTACGCTTTCAGCTCCAACTGCACAAAGTGCTGTGGGGCAACGAGCGGGCGCGCTGAGCCCGCTAGAATCGGCATCATGAAACGCGCTGTCGTCCTGCTCTCCGGCGGTCTCGATTCCGCCACCACGCTCGCCATCGCCGGCACCGAAGGCTACGACTGCCGCTGCCTGTCGGTGGACTACGGCCAGCGCCATGTCGCCGAGCTGGCGGCCGCGGCGCGCGTCGCCGCCGCGCTCGGGGCGCGCGAACACCGCGTCGTTAAGATCGACATGGGCCAGTTCGGCGGCTCGGCGCTGACCGACACGTCGATCGCCGTGCCCACGGGAGGCGTCGCACCGGGCATCCCCGTCACCTACGTGCCGGCCCGCAACACCATCATGCTTTCCCTGGCGCTCGCCTGGGCCGAGGTGCTGGGCGCCCAGGACATCTTCGTCGGCGTCAATGCCGTCGATTATTCGGGCTACCCGGACTGCCGCCCCGAGTTCATCCGCGCCTTCGAGGCGATGGCGAACCTCGCCACCAAGGCCGCCGTCGAAGGCCGGCCGCTGCGGCTGCACGCGCCGCTGATCGAATCGTCGAAGGCGGACATCGTGCGCCGCGGCGCCGCGCTCGGCGTCGACTACGCGCTCACCGTTTCCTGCTACCTGGCCGATGCCGAAGGCCGCGCCTGCGGCACCTGCGATTCCTGCCGGCTGCGCCGCGCCGGCTTCGAAGCCGCCGGCCTTGCCGACCCCACGCGCTATCGCCGAACCGCATAATCCGGCGCCGCGGAACATTGATTTGCGCTACGCCGACGATATCGAACCGGTTGCACTACCCTGCGGGCGCCGTTATAATCGCGCCCTTTCGTCGGGTGGTTAGCTAAGTTGGTAGAGCAGCTGGCTTTTAACCAGTTGGTCACAGGTTCAAATCCTGTACCACCCACCACGCCGAAATACGGGGGTATAGCTCAGTTGGTAGAGCAGCTGACTCTTAATCAGTTGGTCGTAGGTTCGACTCCTACTGCCCCTACCAAATTTCGGTGATGTAGCTCAGCTGGTTAGAGCGACGGATTCATAATCCGTAGGTCGAGGGTTCAAGTCCCCCCATCACCACCATAGAAACAAAGGGTTAGCGAAATGGCTAACCCTTTTTCTTTTCCAACTGGCAACAGAGTGGCAACGCGTTCCTTTCGGGACTATGCGGGATCGACTTTCGCATGCGAAAGTCTGCGGGCCAACAACGCCAATGGATTCAAGTTAACGGCTTCCTGCAGGTGGTCCGGTGCTAGGTGCGCGTACCGCATGGTCATCGTCAGGCTCGAATGGCCAAGAATTCTCTGTAGCGCGAGAATGTTGCCGCCTCCCATCATGAAGTGGCTGGCGAACGTGTGACGCAGAACGTGAGTCATTTGGCCGTCAGGCAAGGCGATCTGAGCGCGCTCGATCCCTTCGCGGAACGCCGACCAGGCCGGGGCAAAAATCTGATCGCCGCTGCCGTGCACCCGATGATGTTCGCGGATCTCAGCCTCTAAGTCCTTGGCAATCGGAACTGCGCGCGTCTTCCCGGACTTGGTTCTCGCGTACTGGATCGTTCCGCCGCGTAGCTGCCCAATCCTGAGTTCCTCGGCTTCGCTCCATCGTGCGCCCGTGGCGAGGCAGATTTTGCTGATTAGCATGACATGCTTATTGCGTCCGAGCGGAAGCGTAGCCAAGAGGGCGTCCATCTCTTCGGCCGTTAGGAACTTCATTTCGCGTTCGGGAATCTTGAACGCGCGCACTTTCGCCAGTGGGTTGCCCTTCTTCCAGTAGTCCAAACGTTCAAGCTCGTTATAGACCGCCTTGAGGTATTGCTGCTCCCTGTTTAAGTTCGACGCCGTGACGCCCTCTGAAAGGCGTTGCGTACGGTACTGCGCGAAATTGTCTGCGGAAAAGTTCTCCGCAAGTGGATCGCCGACGGCCTTCGCTAAGGCCATGAGTCGGCGCTTGGTGTCTTCACCTGATCGCAGCCCCACGCCATGGTGTCGATGCCATAGCTCGATTAGATCAGTCAGGCGGCGTGGGTCCTTCTTCGGTGGAGTCCAGGCCGGCGCTTGTTGCGTTTGCGCGCGCATCCATGTTTCCCACGCGACGGCGTCTGCTTTCCGCTCAAATGTCTTGCGAACGCGCTTACCTGATCGGCCACCAGGT
>DAIEEM010000042.1 GCA_027325905.1 Rhodocyclaceae bacterium | reverse complement strand
GCCGCCGTGCGCGGCGACGACGGTCAGCGTCGCGGCCATCTTGTCGGCCGCGACTTCGACGCGGTACTCGGCATCGCTGCGCCGGCCGACGACGACGGCAAAGTCCTCGCCGCCGCCGCAGCGCCTGGCGGCG
Organism: Rhodocyclaceae bacterium; assembly: GCA_027325905.1. Lineage (GTDB taxonomy): Bacteria > Pseudomonadota > Gammaproteobacteria > Burkholderiales > Rhodocyclaceae > Nitricoxidireducens. Next base: position 4,561 of record DAIEEM010000042.1, on the reverse strand, counting down.
TCTTCCAGCGCGCGCCGGTCCAGCAGCAGATCGCCGTAACCGGCGTCCGCGACGGCGGCTACGAGCGCGGCAACGTCGGGCGGCGCCGCGCCGGGAACATGGTGCAGCACCAGTTCGCGCTTCTCGTCCTCGTGAAACTCTATGGGCATGGCGCTCTCGGTGGCGGCGACGGCATAGGATAGCAAACCCGCACGACAAGCCGCGCGCGTCTTCGGCAATGCGATCGGCAAGCGGCGAGATCGCCCCTTGGCGCGCTGAACGACGTGCGAAAGAATGGTACGCTTGGCGCTCGGCGATGCCGCGCCGATTCTCCAACCGTCCGACCGTATTCGAGGAAACCATGAACGCAATTTCAGGCGCCGTCCGCCGCGACGTGCCGCGGGTTTTCTGGGCCGTGCTGGCAGGCATCGCCTTGGCCTGCGGCTGCGACCGCATGCGGACTCCGGCTGCGGACGCCGCGGCAGGCGCGGCGCCTGACGTCACCGTCGCTGGCGTGCAGGGCGCGGCCGACGCCAACCTGTTCCGCGCCGTCGAACGCGGCGACGCGGGTGCGGCGACGGCGCAAATCGAAAGCGGCGCGAACGTCGATGCGGCCAACAACCTGGAACGGACGCCGCTGTTCGCGGCGGCGTTCTATCGCCAGACCGCAGCGGCCAAGGCCCTGCTCGCCAAAGGGGCCGGTCTCGGCGTGCGCGATGCCGACGGCTTCACGCCGCTGCACGCCGCCGTGCTGGGCGGCGGCGCCGATCTCGCCGGCGTGCTGATCGCCGCCGGCGCGGACGTCAATGCCCGTTCCGCGACTGGGATGACGCCCTTGCACCTGGCGGCGGCAACGGGACAGCCCGAACTGGTACGGCTGCTGATCGCCGCCGGCGCCGACAAGTCCATCCGCGACAAGCAGGGCGACACGGCAGCCAAACTGGCCGAGAACAACCGCCACGCCATCACCCTGGCGCTGCTGCAAAACGGCAAGGCGCGCGCCGCCAAGTGAGGCGGCCTGCGAGGGCGGCCTAGCGCGCCAGCAGCTCCAGCGGCAGGCGCACAGCGCCGCTGATCGCCAGCGCCGCGGCGACCGAGAGCGCGACCGAGAACAGCGCCTCGCGCCGGCCCAGCGTCTTCAGCATGACGGCGAAGGTCGACAGGCAGGGGACGTAGAAGGTCAGGAACAGCAGGAAAGTGATGATCTGCGTCGAGCTCATCAGCGGCACGATCTCCGTCGTGCCCAGCGCCTGGTAGATCATCAGCAGCGAGAGTTCCTTCCTCAGCACGCCGAACAGGATGGGCACGCCCAGCGCCACCGGCAGGCCCAACCACCAGACCGTCACGGGCGTCAGCAGCGTGTTGACGACGCGGTCGGCGCCGACATGGGAAAGCAGGGCGAGGACAATGCTGCCGGCGACGAGCAGCGGCGTGACGATGGTGAGGATGTCGCTGGTGCGCTCCCAGGTTTTCGCCAGCACCGGGCCCAGCCGCGGAATCGCGTAGGGCGGAATCTCGGGAACGAGGCCGGGGCCGGCCGGGGCGTAGCGCCGCGCCAGCAGGTTGCCCATCAGCGCGATGACGGTCAGCGTCAGCAGGAAGATGGCTAAGACGCCGAGGCCGCCGAGATACTTGCCGCCGAGCGCCAGGATGATGGCGGAGCGCGCCGAGCAGGGCACGAAGGTGATCAGCACCGAGGCCAGCACGCGGTCGCGCCCGGCGGACGTGCTCGCCACCGCCGACAAAGCCGGCACGTTGCAGCCGAGGCCGATCAGGAAGGGCACGGCGACGCCGCCGTGCAGGCCGATGTGGTGGAAGCCGCGGTCGACGACGAAGGCGACGCGATGCATGATGCCCGACTCCTCGAGCGCGACCAGCAGCACCACCAGCGGGATCATGTAGGGCACGACGATGCCGACCAGCCCGACCATGGCGTCGGCGACGGCGTGGCCGACGACGCCGGCGGTGGTGGTCGGCCGCCATTCCTGCACCCATGCCCCGAGCCGCGCCGAGGTCAGCGCGTCGAGCCCGGCGGCGACCTCGAACACCACGTAGAGCACCAGGGCGAACACCGCCATGCTGCCGATCAGGCCCCAGCGCGGATGCAGGAAGAGATCGTCGAGCCAGCGCTGCCAGCGGCGCGTGTCGTCGCGGTGCGCCAGGCGGGTGACGTTCTCGTAGAGCAGGGCGGCGCGGTGGTGGCGGTCGGCGTGGACTTCTTCCGGCAGCGGGCGCGGCAGCAGCGATTCGGCGACGGCGCGCGCGGCCTTCAACTGCGGCAGCAACTCCGGGAAGTGCTCGCCGTACTGCTCGTAGAAGTAGTCGTCGTTCTCGGCAAGCTGCAGCAGCAGCAGCGGCCGCGGCATGCGGAAGGCGTCCTCGATCTCGGGCCTCGCCAGCAGCGCGTTGAGCAGCCCCAGGCTGCCGACGATATGCGGACTCGGCGGCTGCGGCAGCGGGCAGATGTTTTCGCGCGCGGCGGCGAGCGCCGCGGCGAACAGGGCGGTGAGGCCGACGCCCATGTGCGCGACGGTCGGCAGGACGGGGACGCCGAGCTGCTCGGAAAGCCCGCGCACGTTGATGTAGAGGCCCTTTTCGCGCGCTTCGTCCATGCGGTTCAAGGCGATCACCAGCGGCCGGCCGAGCAGCGCCAGTTCGAGCGAGAGTTCGAGCTCGCGTTCGAGGGCGGTGGCGTCGACCACCTGGATCAGTACGTCGGGTGCACGGAATGCCGCCGCCGGCTGCTGCGACTCGTGGCCGGCGATGGCCGGCCAGCGGTCGCCCCACAACAGGTACTTGAGGACGACGCGGTTGGGCTCCTGCAAGTGGTGGAAGGACTCGAGCGAGGGCAGGTCGACCAGCGAGATCTGGTCGAGGCCGACCTCGACCATGCACTCCTCGTAGGCCGGCCCGACGCCGGCGAGTCGCTCGTGCGCGACTGCCGTGCTCGACGCCGCCTGGAAGATCGTGCTCTTGCCGACGCCGTGGTGGCCGACCAGGGCGACGCGCGGGCGCCGTTCGCCGCGCAGCAGCGGCTGCTGCAGTTGGATGAATGCGGTGGTCACGGCATCAGTTCCGCGAAGCTGGCAATGGCGGCGTAGTCGCCGACGTCCTTCGGCGGCTTCCGCGTATCGGGCTGGCGGATGGCGACGAGGTGGCGGATGCCGTAGGCGCGCGCCGAGTCGAGCACCGGGAGGCTGTCGTCGGCGAGCAGGCTGCGTTCGGGGTCGAAGGGAAACACTTGCCGCAGGCGCCGCCAGAAATCCGGATCCTCCTTCTCGACGCCGAGTTCGTGCGAGGTGACGAGGAAGTCGAAATGCTCGGCCAGCCCGGTGCGCGCCATCTTCAGCGTCAGGCTCTTGTGGTGGGCGTTGGTGACCAGGGCGACGCGCTTGCCGGCGCCGCGCACGGCGGCGAGAAAGGCGACGACGTGCGGATGCACGGCGATCAGGTGCGCGACCTCCTCCTTGAGCTTCATGATGTCGAGTTCGAGTTCGGTCTCCCAGAAGTCGACCGAATACCACTCCAGCGTACCGGCCCGCGCGTGGTAGCGCGCCATGAGCTCCTCGCGCGCCGCCTCGCGCGAGACGCCGCGGATTTCGGCGTAGCGCAGCGGCACATGCACTTGCCAGAAATGGTTGTCGAAGTTGAGGTCGAGCAGCGTGCCGTCCATGTCGAGCAGGACGGTGTCGACGGCGTTCCAGGAGATCATGGGCATGGGAGCATCGGCGTGCTTAGCGCCCGGCGAAGCGCGGCGCGCGTTTTTCGAGAAAGGCGGCGAGACCCTCGCGGTAGTCCGCGCTCTCGAGGAAAGCGAAGGCGGTGCGCTTCTCGTCGTCCGTCAGCGGCCGGCCTTCGAGCAGGCGCGCGATCCATTGCTTGTGCCAGCGCGCCACCAGCGGCGCCCCGCCAAGGATGCGCTCGACCGTCTCGCGCGTCTCGCGCTCGACCTCGGCGTCGGCGACGACGCGCGTCACCAGTCCCTTGGCGCAGGCCTCGGCGGCGTCGAGCAGCCGCCCTTCGAGCAGGATCTCCCTGACCACGGCCGGCCCGGCCAGTTGCAGCAGGCCGGCCATTTCGCCCGGATACATGGAGAAGCCGAGCTTGGCGATCGGCGCGCCGAAACGCGCCGAACTGCCGGCGATGCGCAAATCGCAGGCGGCGGCGATCTCCAGCCCGCCGCCGACGCAGGGGCCGAGGATCTGCGCCACCGTAGGCACCGGGCAGCGTTCGACGGCGGCCAGCGCGGCGCCGACGGCTTCGTGGTAGGCGAGCGCGCGGGGGACGGTGTCGCGCGCCGTGCGGAATTCATCGAGATCGCCGCCGGCGGCGAAGACGCGGCCGGCGCCCTGGACGACGATGCAGCGCAGTTGCGGATCGTCGGCAATCTCGGCGAATACGGCCGCCAGCCGCCGCCACATCGCCGCATTGACGGCATTGAGCTTGTCGGGATTGAAAAGCGTGACGACGGCGATACGCGCATCGCCGTCGTCGCGTTCGAACAGGATATCGGCGTTCATCGGCGCAATTCTACATGGCGCCCCGGTCGCCGCCGGGAGTCGGCGTCGGGCGGAAGCGGCCG
>DAIEEM010000039.1 GCA_027325905.1 Rhodocyclaceae bacterium | reverse complement strand
TCGGTGACGAAGGGATCGGCATCCGCGCGGCGCGCCAGCGGCGACACCTCGGTCGGGTAATCGACGATGTAGGTGGGGTCCCACAGTTCGGCTTCGGTGGTTTCTTCGAACAGCAGCATCTGCAGCGTGCCGAGGCCGGCGCCCTTCGGTACATCGGCCTTGAGATCGTGCAGCTTGGCCTTGATCCACTCGGCGTCGTTCAACTGCTCGATGCTGAAGCCGGGGTGGGTGGCGTGGATCGCCTGCACCATGGTGAGCCGGCGGAACGGCTTGGACAGGTCCAGCGTGCGGCCCTGGTACTCGAAAGTCTCGGTGCCCAGCGCTTCGCGCGCGCACTGGCGGATGACGCCCTCGGTGAAGTTCATCAGGCTCTGGTAGTTCGCGTAGGCCTCGTAGAACTCCATCATGGTGAATTCCGGATTATGCCTAGGGGATAATCCTTCGTTGCGGAAGTTGCGGTTGATCTCGAACACCTTCTCGAAGCCGCCAACCACCAGGCGCTTGAGGTACAGCTCGGGGGCGATGCGCAGGAACAGCTTCATGTCGAGCGCGTTGTGGTGGGTGACGAAGGGCTTGGCCGAGGCGCCGCCGGGGATCGGGTGCATCATCGGCGTCTCGACTTCGAGGAAGCCGTGGCCGGTCATGTAGTGGCGGATCGAGGCGATCATGCGGCTGCGGGCGACGAAAGTGAAGCGCGTCTGCTCGTTGGTGATAAGGTCGAGGTAGCGGCTCCGATATTTCTGTTCGACGTCGGTGAGGCCGTGGAACTTCTCCGGCAGCGGCCGCAGCGCCTTGGACAGCAGGCGGATCTCGGAGCAGTTGACCGTGAGTTCGCCGGTCTTGGTCTTCATCAGCGTGCCGACGGCACCGACGATGTCGCCCAAGTCCCAGTGCTTGAATTCGGCCAGCGTTTCCGCGCCGACGCCGTCGACCGTGACGTAGATCTGGATGCGGCCCGACAGATCCTGGATCGTGGCGAAGCAGGCCTTGCCCATGATCCGCCGCAGCATGACGCGGCCGGCGACCTTGACCGCGATCGGCGTCGCCTCGAGTTCCTCGCGCGTCTTTTCGCCGTCGTGTTCGTCGAGCTTGCCGGCGGTATTCTCGCGCTGGAAGTCGTTCGGGTAGGCGCGGCCCGACTCGCGCCACTTCTTCAATTTTTCGCGGCGCTCGGCGATGAGCTGGTTCTCGTCCGGTTGCGGAGCTTGGGTCGGTTCGGTCATGGTGTTCTTCCGGGTAAGGGTCAGACGCCCTGCTTGAGGCTGGCTTCGATGAAGGGATCGAGATCGCCGTCGAGCACCTTCTGGGTGTTGGAGATTTCGACGTTGGTGCGCAAGTCCTTGATGCGGGAGTTGTCGAGCACGTAGCTGCGGATCTGGTGGCCCCAGCCGACGTCTGTCTTGCCGGCTTCGAGCTTGTCGGCTTCGGCCTGGCGGCGGCGCAACTCGGCTTCGTAGAGGCGCGATTTGAGCATGGTCATCGCCTCGGCGCGGTTGCGGTGCTGCGAGCGGTCGTTCTGGCACTGCACGACGATGCCGCTCGGGATGTGCGTGATGCGGATCGCCGAGTCGGTCTTGTTGATGTGCTGGCCGCCGGCGCCGGAAGCGCGGAAGGTGTCGACGCGCAAGTCGGCCGGATTGACTTCGATCTCGATGGAGTCGTCGATCTCGGGATAGACGTAAAGACTGGCGAACGAGGTGTGGCGGCCGCCCGAGGAATCGAAGGGGCTCTTCCGCACCAGGCGATGCACGCCGGTTTCGGTGCGCAGGAAACCGTAGGCGTAGTCGCCCTCGACCTTGATCGAGGCGCTGCGGATGCCGGCGACGTCGCCGTCGGTCTGCTCCAGCACTTCGGCCTTGAAGCCCTTGCGTTCGCAGTACTTGAGGTACTGGCGCAGCAGCATGGAGGCCCAGTCGCAGGCTTCGGTGCCGCCGGCGCCGGCCTGGATGTCGATGAAGCAGTTGTTGGGGTCGGCCGGGTTGGAGAACATGCGGCGGAATTCGAGGTCGGCGACCTTCGCTTCGACGGCGGCGAGGTCGGCCTCGACGGCGGCGAGGGTGTCCTCGTCCTGCTCTTCCCGCGCCATCTCGAAGAGGTCGCCGGCGTCGCCGAGTTGGCGGCTGACGCCGTCCAGCGTCAGCACGACGCCTTCGAGGATCTTCTTTTCCTTGCCGAGCGCCTGGGCGCGGTCGGCGTCGTTCCAGATGCCCGGGTCTTCGAGCAGCTTGGCGACTTCTTCTAAACGCGATGCGCGGCCATCGTAGTCAAAGATACCTCCGCAGTTCCTGCCCGCGCGACTTCAGGTCGGCGATGCGGTTGGCGACGGCGTTTAAGCGTTCTGCTTCCATGATGGGCTCGTGAATTCGGTAAGCGCGCGATTATACCCGTTCGCCGCCCGGCCTCGTCCGCCAGCCGATGGTCCCGCCGCCGACGTTGAACTATCGCCGGGCGCGAGGTCTAAGTTTCAGAGCGATGCCGGACGGTCCGGAGCGGCTGACGCGAAACCGTGGCGATGGAGGCAGATCATGACGCTGACAAGCTTGCCGAAGATGGTGTTGTCCGAAAGCGATGGATGGCCCGAGGTGTTGCGCATCCATCCCACGGCGGCGCGGCTTTTCGTCTTCCTCGTCGCGCCGATGTCGCTGATTCCGCCGCTGATGTACGCCTACGCCCAACTCGTCCATCCCGGCGCGGTCTTT
>DAIEEM010000033.1 GCA_027325905.1 Rhodocyclaceae bacterium | reverse complement strand
TTGGCGATCCTCCTTGTGCAAGTTCTTCGCTTGCCCCTTGTTGATCTCACCTTCCTTCACTTCCTGGTGAATGCGTTTGTTTTGGTTGTTCAGGCGCTTATTGACTTCTTGGCGGCGGGGATGATCCTTGGCCCATTGTCCGTCGGCCGCAAGGGCACTGCCAATGGAAGCGGCGGTAAAGGCGGAAAGCAGTGCGACTGACAGTAGTTTGCGGGAAATCTTCGACATGGTTTTCTCCTGAGTTCTTAGAGGGGTGACCCGATTGATCAAGGCCGACATCATCTTTCCGGCCTTGCGTAGATTAACGCAAGACTGCGACCGGCGATGGACATTGCGAGTGTAACTTCCGGCGGCAAATTGTAAGGAGACGTATCGGCTCGGGCGGTTCACATCGTTAATGCAAATCTGGGCTCTTCCGGTAAATCCTACGGTGAAATGGGATGACCGACATCCCGGAGATGGTGTATCTACCGTAGGAAATCCGTGAACAGCCAAATCGAAGGTGTCGCCATGAAAGCCGTTAGGCTCGTAGTGCTCTACGAATTGACATTCGGCGGGCACGACTCCCCTTGGGCTACCGTGCGACAGGCGGACTGGCGCCGCCCTGAATCGGGAGCTAGTCGAAGAACCCCTTGGCTTTCATGCGCTCGCACGCTTCGGTGGGAACTTCGGGCAGCGCGGTTTTTTGTGCGTTGGCGCGCGCCGTCATCTGCTTGTCGTGGTCTTCTTGATAGGACTTGCACGCGTCGTAGGCCGTGAAGCTGCGCAGCTTGCCGCCGTATGCCTTGCGTTCCTCCGGCGTCATCAGTTGCCAACCGATGACGCTATCCGCACTGAACCTGTATCGACTCCCGGTAACGGTTTGGGTGTCGATGTCGCCCCAAGTCCATACGCCGTACTCCGGCCCACCCGATGCCAATTCGCCGCCCATTCCGCCCCTTGCCGGCGCTTGCTGGGCGACGGCGACAGCCGCGGCAACGCCAAGCCACCGCATCAATGGATTCAGTTTCATCATGCCGCTCCAGCTTTCATTTCCCAGGTGCGGCTGCCGTCGCCTAGGGCGGTCGGAAGAAGTCGAGCACGCCGCGTACGTTTAGCGACCCGCTACGCAGAGGATGCTCGGGTCACTTTCTCCCGCCTGCGCCATCGATTCTAGACGGCTGAGCACTTCCATGCTTGCCGCCTCCATTTCGCCGACCTCGGTTAGGCCGACAGTAAACTCGCCGCCGCGGTAGGCGCGCACGGCCGCCTGGCCATGGGCATGGACGCGTTTGTGCGGCGGTTCGACTGCGGCGTAACCGGCCAGCTTCGAAAAACAGGCCTGACCGTCGCCCTCGTAGTACCACTTGCCGAGGCGGCAGTTGGCATGACTCGAAAAGTCGTCTGCGTCCTTTTCCGAGATGCCCATGAAGACGCGGTAGATTTCCATCTTGAAGACCAGGTGATCCTTCTTTACGGTTTCGACGAAGCTGCGCAGAGCCGTGGCGGCGATGGTTTGAGTCATGTGCTGCGACATCTGCATCAGATCGTCGATGCTGCGAAAGGCAATTTCGCCGTCCTCGCGCATCTCCGCCATTTCCTTCGGATTAACCTCGGCAATTTCCTTGAGGCTGGTCGCCCCCTGCTGGACACGGGAAACCAGGCCGGAAATTTCGGTGGTCGACGCGGCCGTGCGCTCGGCAAGCTTGCGTACCTCGTCGGCGACGACGGCGAAGCCGCGGCCGGCCTCTCCGGCCCGCGCCGCCTCGATCGCCGCGTTGAGCGCGAGCAGATTGGTCTGGTCCGCGACCTCCTTGATCAGTTGGACGATGGCGTTGATCTTGCCGGTACGTTCGTGGAGCTGGTCGATGGCGACGGCACTGCGCTGGGTGCGTTCGGTCAGATGCTCGATATGCCCGGCGAGCTTGCGCACCACTTGTTGGCTTTGCGCGGTCTCGCCGGAGGCGCGGACGGCTTCCTGCGTTTCGCGCTTCATGGCGTTGGCGAGGCTGGCGAGACTCGCTTGCACGGCCTTGGTCGATTCGCCAAATTCGTGCAGATGGGTCGTCAGGCCTTCGAAAAATGCCACCCGGTCCGCCTTGCTGGCACCGTCTTCTTCGGCGTCGGCCCTGGCGGCTTCGCTAACCAAGCAACGCGCCGCCAACTCCGCCTCGCGCTTACTCGCGGCGGCGAGTTGCCGCTCCAGGTTTACCACTTGCCTACGTGCGGTTCCGAACATCGACCAGTCCCCATCGCAAAATTGATCAGACAGCTATCCGTTCCAGCTTCTCTATGGCGGTTCTCGGCAATTGGCCGGCGTGGAACCTATGCGCACTGCAAGTCAAAGTCTTCCCGGTCATTGATGAACTTCGGCACCACAGCCTGTTCCGCCATCGTCCGGGTTGCCTTGTCCTCGATCACCTGGAGCAGGTGAACGATTTTCTCGGAGATCGGCGCTATCTGCGCGTAGCAAAATTCCGCCGCATCGGACCTGCCATGTTCGCTGTGATCGACCAACGCGCCGATAAGCTCGTGGAGCACGCGATGCGGATCCTCCAACTCGTGCATTTCGGGGATATGGCCGTAGTGATGCAGTCCCTCGCGGTAATACCAGCGTCCCAGATCGCATTCGCGGTGACTGACCATCTGGTCTCGCGCCAGCGTGCCGTGGCCATCCAGGTAATCGCGCAGGTGCTGCTTCCAGGCGGCATGGGCGGAACGGGCACCGGAAAGATCCAACGTCACCAGGCCTTCCATGAATCCTCGGTATTCCCCTAACGCCGTCTCCTGGGCGGCAACGCGGGCGCGATCCAGCTTGGGGTAATGTGCCACCAGTACATCGAACACCTTGCGGTCCAGTTCGAAGTTCTCGACCATCTTGCCCATGATGGCGAGCACAGATTCGTGATCCAGTCCGTTGCGGTAAGGCCTGTCCTCGGCGAGTGCGGTAAATATGTCGGCTACGGCAAGTATCCTTGCTTCCAGCGGAATCCCGGAATCGTTTGAGCCAAACGGATAGCCGTTGCCGCAAAGTCGCTCGTGGTGCACGCCGCACCAGAGCGCAATATCTTCGATACCGGTGATCGACGCCAGAATACGGTACGTGTAGTAGGGATGACTGCGCACTGCATGCCACTCCTCCGCGGTGAGCTTGCCGGATTTCTCCAGGCACTCTGTCGGGATCGCAAGTTTGCCCAAGTCATGAAGATAACCCGCCACCAGAACGCGCTTACAATCCGACTCGGGAAAGCCGAACAGTTGGGCGAGCGTACCTGCGGTAGCCGCGACGCCGCTGGAATGGGTGGCAGTGAAGCGGCTGCGGAAATCGATCATTTGCGCCAATAGTTCGGCGAAGTCCAGAAGTCCGTCGCTATCCAATTCGACGGTGGAGAAAGGCATCCGTTCCGACATCAGGCGCAACAGGTCGGCGGCATTGAGGTCGAGCCAGAAGGAATCGTTTGAAGAGGCCCGCAGGAAAGCGTCGACGACTTCCGGCATCAGAACGGTTCCGCGCCATTCGTTGATCTGCGCGCAGATGTCGTTCGCCTGCCATAGAACAGGCTTGGTCCTGTCCAGCAGTCCATTCACGCAACTGGAGAGGTGGACGACATGGCTGCCGATTGGCACCGACTCGCCCTCCATCTCCTGGTTTGCGCCATGCGCCCAATCGATGTTGTGAAAACGGACGATATTGGCCGACACCCGGAAGGGCTTGAATTTCTGCAAGAGCTGAAAGCCGAAACGGGCGCTGCGGAGGATGAAGGCCGGCGAGTCCTTGTTGGCGACGTGATGGTTTGGCAGCGTGCCGATGTCGTGCAGAGCGGCGGCGATGACGACGTCCTCTCTTGCCTTTCCGGTGAGTCCGATGCCTTCGGCCACGCGCAGGGCGATGTAGGCTACGCGCTTGTGGTGGTCTGCCAGAACAGGGTTGATCAAATCGAGCGCCTGCGACAGCGAAAAAACGAACTGGTTCAGGCTGATGTTGGTCTCTTGTTTCATGACGGGGATTGCCAGAAATATATTGGCGTCTCGCAGTATCTTGCGTCGACCAGTCGTAGGGTAACGAGTGTCAAGCAGCCGGCATATTCTGTACATAGCCCATTGGGATTAGTGAAAACCACTAGGGGCGGCAATGAAAACCCCCGTCGTGGCGAGCGATTTCTTCGCCCCGCGGCCGGCAACCAGGAAATATTTGGCAACACATCCGTCCGCCGCCGCCGCCGCCGCTCGCTACACTAGCGGCATGAAGCGACTCCCCTGGATTTGGGTCGTCGACGACGACCCCGCACTGCGCAGACTGCTCGAGCAGTATCTGGCGACGCAGGGCTTCGACGTGCGCAGCTTCGCCGATGCCCGCGACATCGGGCGCCGGCTGCAAAGGCGGCGGCCCGACCTGCTGGTGCTCGACGTCATGATGCCCGAGGTCGATGGCCTCGAAGCCTGTCGGCGCATCCGCGCGGCCGGCGACGACGTGCCCATCATCATGCTGACCGCCAGGAACGAGCCACTGCACCGCGTCGCCGGTATCGACATCGGCGCCGACGACTACCTCGGCAAGCCCTTCCTGCCGCAGGAACTCACGGCGCGCATCCGCGCCGTGTTGCGCCGGCGCATGCCGCAGCCGCCCGGCACGCCGCTGGCCGACGCCGCCGACATCGCCTTCGGCGATTTCCGTCTCGACCTCGGCACGCGCACCCTGTGGCGCGGCGGCGCCCCGATCGAACTCACCTCGGGCGAATTCGCGCTGCTCGCCGCCCTCGCCCGCCATCCGCACCAGCCGCTGTCGCGCGAGCGCCTGATCGAACTGGCGCGCGGCCGCGACGCCGAGTCCTTCGAGCGCAGCATCGACGTGCAGATTTCGCGGCTGCGCAAGATCATCGAAAACGATCCCGGCACGCCGCGCTTGATCCAGACGGTGTGGGGCTTCGGCTACGTCTTCGTGCCCAACGGCAACGAGGGCGCCGAGGCCGCTGCGGGCAGCGAGCGGGCGGCGCCGTGACGCCGGTCCTGCGGCTGCGCGATTCGCTTTATCTGCGCCTGGCGCTGGTGCTGCTGGTGGCGCTGGCGGCGAGTTACGGTACCATGACGATGCTGTTTCTCGCGCATCTCGACGAGGCTCGGGTCAACAGCTTTTCGCGCACCATCGCCGTGCAGGTGACCTTGATCGAGGACTTCCTTGAGACGCGACCGGCCGCCGAATTGCCTTCCCTCAGGGGCCGGATCATCGCGCCGACGCTGCCGGCGCTGACGCTCGACGAGGCCGAGCGCGCCGAGCGCGCCGAGCGCGCGGCGCAAATCAAGGAGCGCCTCGACGAGGAACTCGGCCGGCCGGTGCGCGTCGTCGCGACGCTGACGCCATCGCCGGGCCTCTGGGTCGACCTGCGCCCGGCCGGCCGGGCGCCGCAGTGGCTGTTCCTGCCGACGTCGAACGCGCTCTACCGCCGTGCCGATTCGCTGATTTTCTCCCTCGTCGTCGGTTTCGTCGTCGTCCTCGTCGGCGGCATGTTCCTGCTCTGGCAGGTGCAGCGTCCGCTGAAGCAGTTGGTGACGGCCCTCGAAGCCGTCGGCCCGGCGGCGCCGCCGCAACGCCTGGGCGTCTCCGGCGTCGGCATCAGCCGCGTCCTCATCGAACGCTACAACGAAATGGCCGAGCGCCAGCGCCGCCACGAAGAGGACCGCGCCATCATGCTGGCCGGCGTCGCTCACGACTTGCGTACGCCGATCACGCGGCTGCGCCTGCTGCTGGAGCTGCAGAACGGCGAGCGGCGCGGGGAACTCAACCAGAACCTCGGCGAGATCGAGCGCATCACCGAGCAGTTCCTCGCCTTCGCCCGCGGCGACGACGACGAGGCGGCCTCGATCCACGACCTCAAGCCCTTCGTGCAGGAAGTGGCGGCGCCCTACCGCGCGCGCGGCGTCGCCGCCGGCGACGGCGACGGCGAGGCGCTCGCCGCCGTCCGCCCCAACGCCCTGCGCCGCGCCGTCGTCAACCTGATCGAGAACGCGCTCGAATACGGCACGGCGCCCATCGCCGTCGCCGTCCGTGTCGACGGCGCCGACGTCGTGGTCGCCGTCGCCGACGCCGGCTGCGGTATCCCGGCGGGAGACATGGCGCGGGCCATGCGGCCGTTTACCCGCCTCGACGCCTCGCGCGGCGGCACCGGCCACTGCGGGCTCGGGCTGGCCATCGTCGCCCGCATCGCCGAAGGCCACGGCGGCCGCCTGGTATTGCGCAAGACCGAGCCGGCCGGATTCGCCGCCGAGATCCACTTGCCGGGCGCGCCTTCTCTGGCGTGAGGCGCGACGGGCCGGCCGATGGATCGCTACGGTCGCCAGTCGCCGCCCAGCGCTTTCTGCAAGGTAGCGTCGGCGACCAGGCGGCGGCCGGCGAGGTTGAGTTCGGAAACGGCGGCCGCAAGGGCGGTGGCCTGGGTGGTGACGACATTTAGGTAGCCGACGGTGCCGGCTTCGTACTGGTTCTCGGTCAGCGCCAGCGCCGCCGCGGCGGCGCGCGTGGCGGCCTGTTGCGCCTCCACTTCCTCGGCCAGGACGCGCAGCGCGGCGAGGTTGTCCTCGACTTCCTGGAAGGCGGCGAGCACCGTTTGGCGATAGGTGGCGACGCTCTTGTCGTAGTTGGCGATCGCCGCTTCCTTCTGTGCCGAGCGGGCGCCGGCGTCGAACAGCGTCAGCGCCATGGCCGGACCGACCGACCAGAAGCGGTTGGGCAGGGTGAGCAATTGCGAGAAGCTGGAATGCAGGTAGCCGGTGGCGGCGCCGAGCATCAGCGTCGGGAAGAATGCGGCCTGGGCGACGCCGATCTGCGCGTTGGCCGAGGCCATGCGACGTTCGGCGCCGGCGATGTCCGGGCGGCGTTCGAGCAGCGCGGAGGGCAGGCTGCCGGGCATCGCCGGCAGGACTGGCAGGCCGTCGACCGGCGCCAGCGCGAACTCCGCCGGCGCGCGTCCGATCAATACGGCGATCGCGTGTTCGAGCTGGGCGCGCTGGGTGCGCAAGTCGATCGCCTGCGCCTGGGTCGATTTCAACTGCGCCTCGGCCTGGACGACGTCGACGCGTCCGGCGACGCCGGCCTCGTAGCGGTTCTGCGTGATTTCGAGCGAGCGCCGGTAGGCCGCGACGGTCTGCGCCAGCAGCCGCTGCTGGACGTCGTTGACGCGCAACTGCATGTAGCTTTGCACCAGCGTCGCCTGCGCCGAGAGCAGCGCGGCCTGCAGGTCGGCGGCGCTGGCCTGCGCCGAAGTCTCGCTGGCTTCGACGTTGCGCGAAATGCCGCCCCAGACGTCGGCCTCCCAGCTCACCGAGAGCGTCGGCCCCAGGGAGTTGCGAATCGGCGAGCCGAGTATCACCGCGCTCGCGCCCGACGAACCTCCGCTCACCGAGGCCGACACGCCCTGCGCGCGGGTGGCGTCGAGGTTGCCCGTCAGCGTCGGGAACCAGGCGGCCTGCGCCTGGCCCAGTAGCGCCAGGGCCTGCCGGTATTGCGCCGCCGCGGCGCGCACGTTCTGGTTCGACACTTCGACCTGCGCTACCAGCTCGTTAAGTTCGTCGTCGCCGTAGATTTCCCACCACTTGCCGCGCGGCGCCTCGTCCTGCGGCTGCGCCGGCTTCCAGTCGCCGGCTTCCTTGTAGGCGGCTGGCGTCTCGACCGCGGGGCGCTTGTAGTCGGGCCCGACGGCGCAGCCGGCGAGCAGGAGGACGATGCAGGATAGGGTTGGGCGGCGGTTCATGAGGATTCTCGGGCGAGTTGCGCCGGCGCGGCGCCGCGGCGCCGCGCCAGGGACCAAAGGCGGAAGCGGTCGAGGTAGAGATAGACGACCGGCGTCGTGTATAGCGTCAGCAACTGGCTCAGGATGAGGCCGCCGACGATGGAAATGCCGAGCGGCCGGCGGAACTCGGCGCCGTCGGAAAAGCCGATGGCGAGCGGAATGGCGCCGAACAGCGCCGCCATCGTCGTCATCATGATCGGGCGGAAGCGCAGCAGGCAGGCGCGGCGGATGGCGGCGCGGGGACTGAGGCCTTCGCGCCGCTCGGCGTCGAGCGCGAAGTCGATCATCATGATGGCGTTTTTCTTGACGATGCCGATGAGCAGGATGATGCCGATCAGCGCGATGATCGAGAGCTCGCTGCCGAATGCCAGCAGCGCAAGAAGGGCGCCGACGCCGGCCGACGGCAGCGTCGACAGGATCGTCAGCGGATGGACGAGGCTTTCGTAGAGGATGCCGAGCACGAGATAGACGGCGATCAGCGCCGCCAGGATCAACAGCGGCTGGCTGGCGAGCGAGTCCTGGAAGGCCCTCGCCGTGCCCTGGAAGCTGCCTTGCACGGAAGTCGGCGCGTCGAGGCGCAGCACGGCGTCGTCGATGGCGCGCGTGGCGGCGGAGAGCGAGACGCCGACCGGCAGGTTGAAGGAGATCGTCGACGCCGCAAACTGGCCCTGATGGTTGACGGCCAGCGGCGTCGACGTGATCTCGTAGTGCGCCACTGCCGACAGCGGCACTTGCACGCCGCCGGGCGCGATGATGAAAATCTGCTTGAGAATCGCGGGACTCTGCCAGTACTGCGGTGCCGCCTCGAGCACGACTTGGTACTGGTTGAGCGGATTGTAGATCGTCGACACCTGGCGCTGGCCGAACAGGTCGTTGAGCGTCTGGTCGATCAGGGCCACGGAAATGCCCAGCCGCGTCGCGGCGTCGCGGTCGATGACCAGGCTGGTCTGCAGGCCCTTGTCCTGCTGGTCGGTGTTGACGTCGGCGAGCATCGGCAGTTGCGACAGCGCCTGGCGCACGCGCGGTTCCCAGGTGCGCAGCTCGTCGATGTTGTCGGCCTGCAGCGTGTATTGGTACTGCGCGTTGGACATGCGGCCGCCGACGCGGATGTCCTGCTGCGGCTGCAGGAACAGGCTGGCGCCCGGTTCGCGCGCCAGTTGCGGCCGCAGCCGCGCGATCACCTTGTCGGAGGAGAGCTTGCGTTCGGCGAGCGGCTTCAAGGCGATGAACATGAAGCCCGAATTGCGCTGGCCGCCGCCGGTGAAGGCGACCACGGTAGCGACCGCCGGGTCGCGGCGCACGATCTCGACGAAGCTCGCCACCTTCTCGCGCATGGCCTGGAAGGAAATCGCCTGGTCGGCCTGGATCATGCCGGAGATGCGCCCGACGTCCTGCTGCGGAAAGAAGCCCTTGGGCACGATCGTGTAGAGGTAGATGTTGAAGCCGACGGTGACGGCGAGCACCAGCAGCATGACGCGGCCGTGGGCGAGCGCCCAATCGAGCGTGACCTCGTAGCCGCGCAGCGCGCCGGCGAAGATGCGCTCGCCGGCGTGGTAGAGACGGCCGTGCTTCTGGTCGTCGCGGGCCTTCAGCACGCGCGCGCACATCATCGGCGTCGTCGTCAGCGACATCGCCAGCGACATCAGGATGGCGGCGGAGAGCGTGACGGCGAATTCGCGGAACAGGCGGCCGACGATGCCGCCCATCAGCAGGATGGGGATGAACACGGCGATCAGCGACAGGCTCATCGACAGCACGGTGAAACCGACTTCGCGCGCGCCGCGCAGCGAGGCTGCGAAGGGCGTCATGCCCGCCTCGATATGGCGCGAGACGTTTTCCAGCACCACCACCGCATCGTCGACGACGAAGCCGGTGGCGATGGTCAGCGCCATCAAGGAGAGCGTATCGAGGCTGTAGCCGAACAGGTACATGACGGCGAAGGTGCCGATCAGCGACACCGGCACGACGACGCTCGGAATCAGCGCGGCCCGCCCGTTGCGCAGGAACAGGAACACCACCAGTACGACCAGGATGACGGAAATCATCAGCGTGCGCTCGACTTCGCGCAGCGAAGCGCGGATCGTCGGCGTGCGGTCCATCGTCACCTCAAGGTCGATGGCGCCGGGAATCGAGGCGCGCAAGCTCGGCAGCAGGGCGCGCACGCGGTCGACGGTCTCGATGATGTTGGCGCCGGGCTGGCGGAACAGGATCATCATCACGGCCGGCTTGCCGTTGGCGAGGCCGGCGTTGCGCAGGTCCTGCACGGAATCCTGGACGTCGGCGACGTCGCCGATGCGCACGGCCGCGCCGTTCCGGTAGGCGACGATCGCCGGCACGTAGTCGGCGGCGCGCATGGCCTGGTCGTTGGCGAGGATCTGCCAGTGGCGCGCGCCGCCCTCGATGAAGCCTTTCGGGCGGTTGACGTTGGTGGTGACGATGGCGCTGCGCACGTCTTCGGCGCCCAAGCCAAGATTGCTCAGGGCGAGCGGGTTGAGCTCGACGCGCACGGCCGGCAGCGAACTGCCGCCGACGGTGACCTGGCCGATGCCGTCGACCTGGGAAATCTTCTGCGCCAGGATGGTCGAGGCGGCGTCGTACATCTGGCCGCGGCTCATCGATTCCGACGTCAGCGACAGGATCATGACCGGCGCGTCGGCCGGATTCACCTTGCGGTAGGTCGGGTTGCTCGGCATGCCGGTGGGCAGCAGGGTGCGCGCGGCGTTGATGGCGGCCTGGACGTCGCGCGCGGCGCCGTCGATGTTGCGCGAGAGGTCGAACTGCAGCGTGACGCGCGTGTTGCCGAGCGAACTCGACGAGGTGATCTCGGTGACGCCGGCGATGGTGCCGAGCGAGCGTTCGAGCGGCGTCGCCACCGTCGACGCCATGGTTTCGGGGCTGGCGCCCGGCAGGGCCGCCTGCACCGATATCGTCGGGAAATCGACCTGCGGCAGCGGCGCCACCGGCAGCAGCGTGAAGGCGATGACGCCGGCGATGGCGACGCCCAGCGTCAGCAGCGTGGTCGCCACCGGGCGATGGATGAACGGCGCGGATACGTTCATGCCCGCTGCGCCGGGCCGCGCCGCGCCGCGAGACGGCGGGCGACGCGGTCGAAGGCGAGGTAGATCACCGGCGTGGTGAACAAGGTCAGCACCTGGCTCACCAGCAGGCCGCCGACCATGGTCAGCCCCAGCGGATGGCGCAGCTCGGAGCCGACGCCGGTGCCGAGCATCAGCGGCAGGGCGCCGAGCAGCGCCGACAGGGTGGTCATGAGGATCGGCCGGAAGCGCAGCAGGCAGGCCTCGAAGATCGCCTCGCGCGGCGTTCTTCCGTGCTCGCGCTCGGCTTCCAGGGCGAAGTCGATCATCATGATGGCGTTCTTCTTGACGATGCCGATCAACAGGACGATGCCGATGATGCCGACGATGCCCAGATCGGTGCCCGAGATCAGCAGCGCCAAGAGCGCGCCGACGCCGGCCGAGGGCAGGGGGGACAGGATGGTCACCGGATGGATGTAGCTCTCGTAGAGGACGCCGAGCACGATGTACATGGTGACGATGGCGGCAAGAATCAGCAGCAGCGTATTGTTGAGCGAGGACTGGAAGGCGAGGGCGGCGCCCTGAAAGCTGGT
>DAIEEM010000029.1 GCA_027325905.1 Rhodocyclaceae bacterium | reverse complement strand
GCGGCGACGGCGCCATCGCCGCCAAAGGCAGTGCGCGCATCGACGCCCTGTTCCGCCAGTACATGGCGGCGCTGGAAGAGCATAAGGACCGCGTCGAGCGCTTCAAGTCGGGCAACGCGCTGCTGAAGAATTCCCTGCACTACTTCCCGCGCGCCGTCGAAGACGTGCAGCGCCGGCTGCCGCACGACCGCGCCGGCGAAGCACTCTCCCAACGCCTGTCCGAGCTTTACTTCGCCACGCTGCGCTACGGCACCGGCGCCGACGAAGGCCTGGGCAGCGCCGTCGCCGACGGCATCCGCGACCTTCGCGGCGACGCCGACCGCCTGCCGCCGTCGCTGCGCCCGGACCTGCTCAACGTCCTCGCCCATGCCGAGGTGATCCTGCGCTTCCGGCCGCAGGTCGACGAACTGACGCGGCGAATCGTCTTCCCCGACACGACGCCGCTGCTCAAGGACCTCAACCGCGCCTTCCAGGAAGACGCGCTCGCCGGCGAACGCCAGGCCAACCGCTTCCGCCTCGGCCTGGCTGCGCTTGCCGGCCTTCTGCTGCTCGGCGTCGCCTTCTCCCTGCTGCGCCTGATAAGAAACACACAGCAGCTGGAGGACAACATGATGGAACTGCGCGCGCGCGAAAAGGATCTGCAACTCGCCGCCACTGTGTTCGAGCACAGCCCCTACGGCATCACGGTGACGGACGGCAAGGCCAGGATACTGCGCGTCAACCCGGCGTTCTGCGCCATCACCGGCTACCGCGAGGACGAAGTCGCCGGCAAGACGCCGGCCGTCCTCAAGTCCGGCCTGCATGCGGGCGACTTCTACCAGAGCATGTGGGCGTCGCTGCGCGACGACGGCCAGTGGAAAGGCGAACTGCAAAACCGCCGCAAGAACGGCGCCATCTATCCCGAGTGGCTGAACATCCGCGCCGTCAAGGGCGAGCGCGGCGACATCAGCCACTACGTCGGCATCTTCTCCGATCTCAGCGAGCACAAGGAATCGGAACGCCGGCTCGACTACCTCGCCAACTACGACACCCTGACGGGGCTGCCCAACCGCGTGCTGTTCCAGGACCGCCTGAACCAGGCCATCGCCCACATGAGCCGCGGCGGCCGCGTCCTGGCGCTGATGTACGCCGGCCTCGACCACTTCAAGGTGATCAACGAAACCCTTGGCGTAGATGTCGGCGACGCCCTGCTCAAGGCCGTCGCCGGGCGCCTGCTGGCCTGCCTGCGCGAAACCGACACGGTCTGCCGCCTCAGCGGCGACCAGTTCGCCATCCTGATGGACGACGTGCGCAGCGCCGCCGACGTCGCCGCCAAGGCGCGGGATGTGCTCCATGAATTCGAACACCCGTTCGCGGTCGATGGCCATGAATTGTTTACCAGCCTCAGCATCGGCATCACGCTGGCGCCGCTCGACGCAACCGACGCGGCGACGCTGCAACGCAATGCCGACACCGCCATGTTCGGCGCCAAGGAACTCGGCCGCAACACCTTGAAGTTCTACAGCGCCGACATGTCGGCGCGCATGGCGGAAGCGCTGCGCATCGAGAACGGCCTGCGCCGGGCGCTCGATGCCCTCGAATTCGATCTGCATTACCAACCGCAATGGTGTCCGCGCAGCCGCCGCGTGGTCTGCGTCGAGGCGCTGCTGCGCTGGAAGTCGCCGGAATTCGGCGCCGTCCCGCCGGCGACCTTCATCCCGGTGGCGGAAAAGTGCGGCCTCATCGTCGCCATCGGCGAATGGGTGCTGCGCAAGGCCTGCGCCCAACTGGCGGCATGGCGCCAGGCCGGCATCGACGACTTGCGCATCGCCGTCAACCTCTCCGCCGTGCAATTCCGCCAAACCGACCTGGTGGAGGTGGTGCGGCGCACGCTCACCGAGTATCGGCTCGACGGGCGCCAGCTCGAACTCGAGATCACCGAAAGCGTCGTCATGGCGGACGTCGGGCGTTCCATCGCCACGCTCAACGGCCTGCGCGCGCTGGGCTGCGAAATCGCCGTGGACGACTTCGGCACCGGCTATTCCAGCCTCAACTACCTCAAGCAGTTCCCGATCAACACGCTGAAGATCGACCAGTCCTTCGTCCGCGGACTCGGCAGCAACGCCGACGATGCCGCCGTCGTCAATGCCATCGTCAGCCTCGGCGCCAGCCTGTCGCTGAAGATCGTCGCCGAAGGCGTCGAACTCGACGAACAGCGCCGCTTCCTCGAAAACCTGGGCGGCCAGGCCGACATGCTGCTCCAGGGTTTCCACATCTGCCGGCCGGTGCCGGCCGACGAAGTGGTGGCCTTCCTCGGGCGCGCTGCGGCGGAACGATAGTCCGGCGCCGCAGCGATGGAACCTTTCCGGCCCGTCCGCCACTAAAATGGGCGTTTTCACGTCCGCTCCGCCCGCCGCCATGAACAAGTTCCTCCTCCAGCCGCGCCTTCCCTTCGCCGCCGCTGCCGCCGTCAGCCTCGCGCTCGTCGGCGGCGGCATCGTCCTGGCGCACCTGCTCAATCTCGCCGCCTGCCCGCTGTGCATCCTCCAGCGCATGCTCTATCTGCTGCTGGCCCTGGTCGGCATCGGCGGCCTGATCACGGTGCAGCCGCTGGCACGGCGCCTGGCCGCGCTGGCGATGGCCGCCATCGCCGCCACCGGCGCCTTCGTCGCCGGCTACCAGATATGGATACAGCGCGTCGCCCACGACACGAACTGCGTCGCCGACGCGCCGTGGTGGGAACAATTGGTCGACTGGGCCGGCCAACACCTGCCGCTGCTGTTCGAGGTCAGCGGCCTGTGCTCCGAACGGCCGTGGAAACTCCTCGGCCTGTCGATCGCCGAATGGTCGCTGCTGGCTTTCAGCGCCATGTTCGCGCTGGCGGTTTTCGCGGCCTTGCGGCGCGACGAACGCTAGCGGCTACCGTCGACCTGCTTGGCCAGGGAGTAAAGCGCGGCGCCGACGACGAAGCCTGCGCCGGCAAGGATCAAGGCGCCGTCGCCATAAATGATGTCCTTGTACTCGCTGCCGCCAACTCCCCACGAAACGAGAACCGAAAGCATCACCAGCCCGCACAGCCCCATAAATGACGTGCCGACAAGGAAAAGTACATCGTCCTTCGCCATCCGAAACTCGGTCGTCAAGCCGTTCATCGCAATCTCCTCTTTTGGTTGTCGAGAAACTCCCGTCACACGCTCCCCTATCGATGCTTCCGCCGCGCGTCCGCGGACGCGGCGCTAACCGACGACCACGCGGTTCCGGCCCAGGCGCTTGGCCATGTACATGCGGTTATCGGCCTTCTCGACCAATTTCTCCCATGTCTCGACGCCGTCGCCGATACGTTCGGCAATGCCGATGCTGGCGGTCACCATGGCACCATCGCCGCGCCGGCCCAGGCCGGCATTGGTCATACGCCGCAGCGCGACACAAGCGTCTTCCATGGTGGTGTTAGGCATGACGAGCAGGAACTCCTCGCCACCCCAGCGTGTCAGCATGTCGCCGACACGTACGTATTTGCGTATGCTGGCGACGGCCGCGACGAGTACGCCGTCGCCGGCGTCGTGGCCGAAGGTGTCGTTGATCTCCTTGAAGCGGTCGAGATCGATGAACGCCGCCGCGACCGGCATGCGATTACGCTCGGAAAGCACGAACTGCAGGTTCAACAGTTCTTTGCCACCGTTGCGCGAATAGCAGCCGGTCAGGCCGTCGCGCAGGACATCGTGTACCAGCGCCGCCATGTATCCTAGCTGGGCGGTGCCGGCCATGGCGGAGACGCCGGTAATCAACAGCAGCAGCCAGAACGACGCCGCCGCGGCCGGCCAGTCGAGCAGCGGAAGACTCAGCGCAATGGTCAAGGCCTGGACCATGAGCATCGGCGCCGAGAACGTCAGGCTTTCCATAAGCGTCAGCGGAAACAGCGACAGCCCCGCCACCATCACGAACGGTAGGAAACCATAGCCCGCGGCGAACGCGGCTGGAATACCGTCCAACTCGAATTGCCGCACGTGATGGAAGGAAAACAGGAAAAATGCGGTCGGCACTGCGAGCAGCGCCGCCAATACGCCGTAGGCGTGTCGCGGCGCCTCGGCCTTCCACGGCACGAGGAAAATACCCAGGAAGCCGAGCGCGGCCAGGATGCGCGCCAACCCTAGTCCCACCCACACCTGGCGTGGGAATGCGCAGATGTCGATCACCAGCCAGAGCGGCGTAAGCAACGCAAACAGCGCGGCAATCACCCGAACCCGTGTGACGATGACGACCGAACGGCGATTCGAAACCAAATCGAGATAGGTGTCCCCTTTGTTCAGTGCAGCCTTTTGGCGCCGCAACTCGGTGATCGCCGTGGCGCAGGCTTGTCGGCACAACAATCGCAGCGTTCCAGTCATGGCATATCCCACCTCACGGTTTGCCTGCCTGCAGGTCACCTCGCCATGACGCAAGCGCACGGCCCGCCACTCGATTTCACGTCTTCCTGGTGCGGCAAGCGCCGCTGCTATTTCTTCGGCGGCGCGAGTTGCGCCAGGTAGTCCGCCACGGTCTCCAGTTCGGTATTCGTGTAAGGCTTGATGACCTTGACCATCTCGGGATTGGAATTCTTGCGGTAGCCGTCGCGGATGTCCTCCATTTCCCGCAGCAGGTAGCGGTAATGCTGGGCCGCGACCATCGGGTAGAAGCGTTCGGCGCTGCCTTCGCCGTTGGCGCCATGGCAGTTGGCGCAATCCTTGTCGTATATCTGCTTGCCCACGGCAACGCCTGTGCCGGGACCCTCGCCGTTCTCGGTCGAGATCGGCAGCCCCTGCAGAAAGGCGGCGATGTCAGCGATCTCGTAGGGCGTGAGTGCATGGTCCTCGATGAAGGGCTCCATCTTCGGGTTGATGCGGCGGCCGGCGCGGATATCGACGATCTGCTTGATGAGCACCGACGCGTGCTGGCCGGACAATCGCGGGAAGGCGCCACTGGTGCGGCCCGAAGCGTCCTTGCGGTGGCAACCCTGGCAAGGCTCGAAGGCGGCCTCGCCGCGCATCGGATCGCCCGTGGTCTGCAACGCGATCA
>DAIEEM010000009.1 GCA_027325905.1 Rhodocyclaceae bacterium | reverse complement strand
AAGTTGGACTTGCGTTCGAGTTGCGCGAGATAGCGCTTGCGCTCGCTGATGTCGAGCAGCGTCACCACGGCGCCGAGCAGTTCGCCGTCCTCGACGATGGGCATGCTCGAATATTCGACCGGCAGCGGCGCACCATCCTTGCGCCAGAACAGTTCCTCTTCGCCCTGGATGACGAAGCCGCTGTGCAGCGACATCTGCAGCGGGCAGTCATCGGCTGGGCAAGGGCTGCCGTCCGCCTTGGTATGGTGGAACGTGGCATGGGCGCTGCGGCCCAGCAGCTCGTCGCGCCGGTAGCCGAGCATGCCGGCGGCGGCCGGGTTGACGAAGTTGATGACACCCGCGGTGTCGGTGCCGTAGATGCCTTCGCCGGTCGACGACAGGATCAGTTCCTTCTGGTGGTTGAGCGCCGTCTGGGCACGGTTGCTTTCTTCCCGCTGCGCCAGGTTCTCGGCGACGCGGCGCGCCACCTCGGCTTCGAGGACGGCGTTCTGGTCGCGCAGCCGGTCGCTCGCGCGCTTGAGCTCCAGCTGGGTGCGCACACGCGCCAGGACGATGGGCGGGCGCAGGGGCTTGGTGATGTAATCGACGGCGCCGAGTTCGAAGCCGCGGCGCTCGTCTTCCGGCGCGTCCATGGCGGTGACGAAGATCACCGGGATGTCGCGAGTCAGCGGATCTTCGCGCAGGCGTGCCAGCACGGCATAGCCGTCCATCCCCGGCATCATGACGTCGAGCAGGATGAGGTCGGGCCGGGGATCGCTGGCGGCGATCCGCAGGGCGCGCTCGCCCGAATTGGCGACGCGCACGCGATAAGCCGGCCGCAGCAACTCACCCAGCACGGCGAGATTCTCCGGACCATCGTCGACGATCAGGAGGGTCTGCTGCGGCACAGAAGCGGGCGCGGAAGGCGAAGTCAAGGCCGGTCCATTCCGGAGATGAGGATATTGCCCATGGTCGGTGTCATTCTCAACGACGATCGGGAAAGCCGTAAGGCACTACCAAGTCCATGAAGGAACAGCGAAACGATTCTACTCCCGGCGGCGCGGCTTGCGTCCGGCATGGGCGAACAGGCGATCGAACAGCGCGTTGGGCAGGAGGCGCAGCGCTTTGGCGACGACCGCCATCTGCCACGGCACCACGGCATAGGAACGGCCGCGGTCGATGGCGCGGGCAAGGCGCGACGCCGCCGCGTCCGCGGACAGTATGAAGGGCATCGGGTAGTCGTTAACCGCCGTCATCGGCGTGTCGATGTAGCCGGGCGCCAGCGTGACCACCTTGACGCCGGTACCGCGCAATTCGACGCGCAGGCTTTCGAGATAGGCGATCGCGGCGGCCTTCGACGCGCAGTAGGCGCCCCCACCCGGCAGCCCGCGGATGCCGGCCACCGAGGCGACGCCGACGAGGCTGCCGCGGCCGGCGGCGGCCAGCGGCGCGACGAAGGGCGCGAAGGTGTGCACCATGCCGAGCAGGTTGGTGTCCACGACGCGGCGGAATACCGGCAGGTCGTCGGCTTCCGCGGTCAGCGCGCCGGCGCTGACGCCGGCGTTGGCGATGACGATGTCGGGCAGGCCGACGCTCGCCATGAATTCCGTCGCGGCGTCCGCCAGGGCCGCAGCGTCGGCGACGTCGAGCGTATAGGTGCGATGGACGCCTGGCAGGGTCGCCGCAACTTCGCGCAGAGCTTCGCCGCGGCGCGCGGCGAGGCCGAGCACGGCGCCTTTCGCGGCGTAATGACGCGCCAGCGCGGCGCCAAGACCGCTCGAGGCGCCGGTCAAAAAAATGCGCGGGGCTCTCCCGCGCATTTCCCGGTCGGCCATCGGCGGCGGTCGCTCAGCGCTTCTGCTCGCTGCGCGCCTTGGCGATCAGGGCATTGGCGATCTTGAGCAGGTCTTCGTGGCTGCCGGTGAAATTCTCCGGCGGCGTGCGATATTTGCCGGCGATCACCAGCGACGGCACGGCGTCGATGCGATAGGCGGCGGTGGTCTGCTTAGCGCGCAGCAGCTCGCTTTGCACGGCGAAGGAATTGTAGACGCCGGTGAATTTCTTGCGGTCGAGGCCGTTCTTCGCCGCCCAGTCTGCCACCGCGTCGTCGGTCGTCAGGTTGCTCCCATCGACGTGGATGGCGTTGAAGACGGCCATATGCAGGCGGCCTGCTTCGTTCATCGTCTCGAGCGCATAGTAGAGCCGTGCCGGCGCCTCCCATTGCGGACGGTATACCACCGGCACGCGGCGGAAGGCGACGTCCTTGGGCAGCGCCTTCACCCACGGCTCCAGCACCGGCTCGAAATGCGCGCAGTGCGGGCACATATAGGAAAAGAATTCGATCACCTCGATCTTGCCGGGTTCGGTCGCTTGCGGCGGCGACAGCAGCGTGTAGTCGCGCCCTTCGCGCAGGGTTTGCGCGCCGGCGATTCCGGCGATGGCGAAGCAGACGACGGCGAGCAGGACTTTCAGCTTGCGCATGTTGTGGTGTCTCCGTTTAGTTTTGGGGGCTGATCTTGACGACCGTCGCTTGGATGCCGTTCTGGGCTAGCTGGTTCCGTGCGCGGTTCATTTCGTCGGGCTTGGCGAAGGGACCGACGCGTACGCGGTACATGGTGCCCTTGTCCGGAACCGCGATTTCCTGCACGCCGACCTCGACGCCGAGCAGCGAGATCTTGGCTTTCAGGTTGTCGGCGTCCGCCGCCTTCTGAAAGGCGCCGGCCTGGAGGTAGAAAGCGTCGCCGGAAGCGGGCGCGACCGCAGGCTGGGCCGCGGGCGTCGCCTGGGGCGTGGTCGCCGCCGGCGCTGGCGTCGCCTCCTGCCCGCCCGGCAGAATCTTGTAGAACTCGAAACGCGGCTTCTCGCCGACCTTGTCGCCCGGCTTGCCCGGCAACGGCCCGGGCGCGCTCGTCCCTTCCGTGCGGTCGCTCGGCTTCTCGGCGCGGTTGGACTTGTCCTGGAACGGCAGCGGCGTCTTGTTGAGGTACCAGACAACGCCGAAAGCGATCAGGATGCCGACTATCAGGCCGAGGAACATGCCGAGCAGCGTGCTGCCGCCGCTTTTGCCGCGGCTGTTGCCGCGAAGTTTATAGGGTGCCTGCTTTGGGGGTGGGATATTTTTCATTTCACATGGTCTCCGGCGCGGATACGCCGAGTATTCTCAAACCGTTGCGCAACACTTGGCGCACCGCGACGGCAAGCGCCAGGCGCGCACGCTTGGCCGCTTCGTCGTCGACCAGCAAGCGCTCGGCGTTATACCAGCCGTGGAACTCGGCCGCCAGTTCGCGCACGTAGAAGCCGATGGTATGCGGCGCGTATTCCTGCGCGGCGGCGGCGATGGTCGCCGGGAATTCGGCGATGCGGGCGCACAGCGACAATTCCTTTTCGCCCGTCAACGGCGCAAGATCGGCCGCCGCCAGTTCGGCTGCGGTGCCGCCCCACTGCGCCAGCACCGAGCAGATGCGGGCATGGGCGTACTGCACGTAAAAGACCGGGTTGTCGCTACTCTCCGTCTTGGCGAGCGTGAGGTCGAAGTCGAGCGCCTGGTCGCACTTGCGCTGGAGGTAGAAGAAGCGGCACGCGTCGTTGCCGACTTCCGCGCGCAATTCGCGCAGCGTGACGAAGTCGCCGGATCGCGTGGACATCGAGACCTTGGCGCCGTCGCGGAACAGGCTGACGAACTGCACCAGAGCGACGTCGAGCTTGTCGGCGTCGAGGTCAAGCGCGGTGAGCGCGCCCTTGACGCGGGCGATGTAGCCGTGGTGGTCGGCGCCCCAAATGTCGATGCCTTTGTCGAAGCCGCGCTCGAACTTGTTGGCGTGATAGGCGATGTCGGAGGCGAAGTAGGTGTAGAGGCCGTTGTCGCGCTGCACGACGCGATCCTTCTCGTCGCCGAAGGCGGTCGAACGGAACCACTTGGCGCCGTCCTGGACATAGATGTAGCCGCGCCTTTCGAGTTCGGCGACGGCTTTCGCCACCATCCCGGTGTCGTAGAGGCTGCGCTCCGAGAACCAGTAGTCGAAATGCACGCCGTAGCCTTCGAGGTCCTCGCGGCAGTCGGCGAGCTGTTCGGTCAGCACGTGCTGGTGGATGTAGGCCCATTCCTCGCCGAGCAGGTCCTTGGCGGCGGCGATGAGGCCGTCGAGATGCGCTTCGAGCTGGTCCTTTTCCTCCTTCGTATAACTGCCGTCGGCGCGTACGGGCGGCGCCGGCGGCGTGCTGGCGAGCAGCGCGAGGGCCGGATGCACGTAGCGGTCCTGGTGGGCGACCATCACCTGCTCGGCCATCTCGCGCACGTAGCCGCCCTGGTAGGCGTTGGGCGGGAAAGGCACGAATTCGTTGAAGAGTTCGAGGTAGCGCAGCCAGGTCGACACGGCGAGGATGTCCATCTGGCGGCCGGCATCGTTGACGTAATACTCGCGGCAGACTTGGTAGCCGGCAAACGCCAGCAAGGAAGCCAGGCTCGCGCCGTAGGCGGCGCCGCGGCCGTGGCCGACGTGCAGCGGGCCGGTCGGGTTGGCGGAGACGAATTCGACCTGGATCTTCTTGCAGCCCGTCGGCGCCGTGCCTTTGCCGAAATCGTCGCCGCCGGCCAGCACGTTCTTCACCGCCTGGGTTTTGGCGGCCGGCACCAGCGTGAAGTTGATGAAGCCGGCGCCGGCGATCTCGGTCTTTTCGACCCAGGCGGAAGCGGGCAACTCGCGCACCAGGCGCTCGGCGATCTTGCGCGGACTTTCCTTGAGCGCCCGCGCCAGTTGCAGCGCCAGGTTGCAGGCGAAATCCCCATGGGCGGCCTGCTTCGGCCGCTCCAGGTGGATATCGGCGACCGTGCCGGGAGCGACGGATTCGGCCGCCGCGCGCAACAGGCCGGCAAGGTGCGGCTTCGGTTCGAAACTCATGGAAATCCGGGGAAATGACTAAGGCGGCGATTATACGCCGAGCCGCCTGCGCCCCTCGCCGCGGCGATTCCGTCGTTTTGCCGCTTGACAGGCACCAAGAAATCACAATAATGAGAACCATTCTCACTTGATATTTGGCTAAAGGGAAATCCATGAATCCGAAAATTCGCTTTGCCGCCGGGATCGCCATCGCCGGTTTTGCGCTCGGCGCCCAGGCGCTCGAGTATCCGATCGGCTCGCCGCAGCAGCAGGCCGGCATCGAGATCGCCGCCGTCTATCTGCAAGCCGTCGACATGGAACCGGAAGGCCACACGCGCAAGGCCGCCGACTCGGACATCCACCTTGAGGCCGACATCCATGCGCTGTCCAGCAATCCCAACGGCTTCAGGGAAGGCGACTGGGTTCCCTACCTGCTGGTGAAATACGAGGTGACGAAACTGCCCGGCGGCGAAACGATCAAGGGCGACATGATGCCGATGGTCGCCAACGATGGGCCGCACTACGGCGACAACGTCAAGCTCAAAGGGCCGGGCAAGTACAAGGTCAAGTTCATCGTCCTGCCACCCAACGCCAAGGAAAATCCGCTCGGCAACCAATTCGGCCGCCACACCGACCGCCTGACCGGCGTACGGCCCTGGTTCAAGCCTGTCGAGACCGAGTGGGAATTCACGTTCGCCGGGGTCGGCAAGAAGGGCGGTTACTGATCGTGGTCTTGTCGATCAAACCTCGGCTGTCGCTGGTCTGCGCGGCTCTCACGCTACTGGGGGGAGCGGCGCGGGCGGAATCGTTTTCCGCCGCGATGCCGCTGGACGGGCCCGCCGCGGCACCGATCGAAGTCGCGCTGGCGTCCCCTCCGGAAGACGCGATAACCCCGCCGGAGGTCGCGCCGGCGCAACAGGACTGGGATATCAAAGGACAAGCGACTTACGTCTACCAAAAGAAACCCGCCTTCAACGCAGCCTATACGCTCCCCGGCTTCAACAGCCTGTCGCCAGAGCGCGAGCAGAGCCACTCATTGACCACCACGGCCTATTTCGGCCTTCGCCCATGGTCGGGCGGCGAGTTCTATTACAACGAGGAAATGGTCCTCGGCGTTCCGTTCTCGGGCTTGACGGGTCTGGCGGGAGTGCCGAATGCGGAATTGCAGAAAGCCGCGGGACCGGATCCCCTCTTCTACCGCCCGCGGATGTTCCTGCGACAGACGTGGAATCTGGGCGGCGGAACCGAGTCCGTGGCGTCCGGCATCAATCAGTTGGCAGGCTCGGTCGACGCGCAACGCCTGGTTCTCACGGCCGGCAATTTCTCCATCGTCGATATCTTCGACGGCAACGCCTTCGCCCATGACGGCCGCCGGGACTTCATGAACTGGGTCAACGTCGGCAGCGGCGCCTTCGATTACGCCGCCGACGTGCGCGGCTACACCTGGGGCGCGGCACTCGAGTATTACGACGGCGACTGGGCCTTGCGCGCCGGACGGTTCGTCGTACCGCGGGAGTCGAACGGGCTCCAGCTCAACTACAGCATCATGAACTTCCACGGCGACGAGGTCGAGATCGAGCATGCGCACGAACTCGGCGGGCAGCCGGGCAAGGTCCGCCTGCTGGCGTTTCGCAACGTCGAGCTGATGGGGAGCTTCCAGGACGCGCTCGATTACGCCGCCGCGCACGGCGGCGCGCCCGACGTCGGCAACGTGCGTCGGCCCAACGTCAAGCATGGCTACGGGGTCAACCTGGAGCAGAACGTGACCGACGACCTCGGTGTCTTCGGACGCTGGAGTTGGAACGACGGCGCCACGGAAATGTTTTCCTACACGGAAGTGGAACGCTCGTTGCAGACTGGCGTCTCGCTCAAGGGGTCGCGCTGGGGACGCGAAGGGGACACGCTCGGCGTAGCCCTCGTCCAGAACGGATTGTCCAAGGTCCACCAGGACTACCTGGCTGACGGCGGCACGGGGTTCCTGATCGGCGACGGCAGGATCAACTATCGTCCCGAGCAGATATTTGAAACCTATTACAGCGTCGCCGTAACGAAGGCGAGCTGGGTGACGCTGGACTGTCAGCACGTCAACAATCCCGCCTACAACGCCGACCGCGGTCCCGTCTATATCTGGGGCGTGCGGCTGCACACCGAGTTCTGAAATGTCCGCCGCCCCCTCAATTCGCCCACCAAGGAACCCGCCATGCCCATCGTAAATCGCCGCCGCTCCATGTCGTTGTCCGCGCTATGCCTGGCCGCCGCGCTCCACGCCGGCCTGACGACAAGCGTGCGTGCGGACGAGATGCCGGCCTTCGAGATCGTCGCCAAGGACGGCCGCTTGCTGCCCGCCCGGATCGAGGTCCCTGCAGGCACCCGATTCAAGGTCGCCATCCGCAACGAGGGCGCAAGCCCCGTCGAGTTCGAGGACCTCGACCTGCGCGTCGAAAAAGTGCTGGCGCCGGGCGCGAGTTCCTTCGTCGTCATCCATTCCCTGCAACCCGGCAGCTACCAGTTCGTCGACGAGTTCCACGCCGCGACGGCACAACTGCTGCTGATCGCCAAGTAAGGCAGGCCGAAAAATGCTCAACACCTTTATCGTCGTCTGGCGCGAAAGTCTCGAAGCCATGCTGGTCATCGGCGTACTGCTGGCCTGGATCGCCCGCCAGCCCGAGCCGGCACCGCTGCGGCGCGGCCTTTGGTTCGGCGTCGCCGGCGGCATCGCGCTGGCCGGCGCGCTCGGGCTCGCCACCTTCGCCGTGCAGAGCGAGTTTGCCGGCAACTCGCTGGACGTCTTTCAACTCGCCATGCTGCTGTTCGCCGCCTTCCTGATCGTGCAAATGGTGTTGTGGATGCATCGCCACGGCCGCGCCATGAAGCGCGAACTCGAGGCGCAGGCCGGACGCGCGACCGGCGCTGCCGGCGTCGGCACCATCGCCGCGCTGGCGATCGCCCGCGAAGGCGGCGAGACCGTCGTCTTTCTCTACGGCCTGGGCATGGAGGCTGGCGGCGGCGAGCTGGCACGCATGCTGGCCGCTGCCGCTGCCGGCCTGGCGCTGGCGCTAGCGACGAGCTGGCTGGTGGCGCGCGGCGCGCGCTTCCTCAACATGCGCGTCTTCTTCCGCGTCAGCGAAATCCTGCTGCTGCTGATCGCCGGCGCGCTGCTCGCCAGCGGCGTCGACCGCATGATCGGCATGGACTGGCTGCCGCCGCTGCTCGATCCGGTGTGGGACAGTTCGAAGCTGCTCGACGATGGCCACGGCGCCGGCCGCCTGCTCGCCGATTTCGTCGGCTACCGCGCACGGCCCGCCGGCACGCTGCTCGTCGTCCACGCCGCCTACTGGGCTTTCGTGCTGTGGCGCCTGGCGCGCCCCGCCGGCCCGATCGGGTTGCGCCTTGGTTCTTACCGGATCAAGAAGCCACAGCCCATTGCGCCAAGGGAAGCGGGTAGCCGACGCCGCGAGGTAAAGGAGGAGGAGGCCGCGCCAGCGGCCGACGGGGGACACGAGCGGCGTCGGCTACCCGCTTCCCTTGGCGCGTGCCGCGAACGTCCAGCGCCCTTATCTCCGTCCGATGCACAGCGCATAGTGGAAAACTGACATGGAACACGTCCAGGTCATCCGCTTCGCCGCCGCGCCGCGCCGGCGCCGCCTAGCCCGACTCGGCGACTGGATGGCGCAGCACCGCCGCGCCATCCTCGCCATGCAATGGGCCGTCGTCGTCTTCTACGCGCTGCTGGTGGTCGTGCCGGCTTTCCTGCCGCAGCCGAATCCCGAGGCGCGCCTGTTCTCGAACGACTTCGGCGCATCGAGTTTCGTCGACCCGAGCTATTGCGCCCCCGACGGCAGCATGGCGGCGCCGCAGGCCAAGGCGCCCTACGTCGCGCAATGGCGCGACCGCCTGGTGCTGCTCGCCCAATACCTGTTCTGGGGCGTCTGGTGGCCCTTCGTCATCGCCTCGGTGGTCCTCATGGGCCGCGTCTGGTGCGGCGTGCTCTGCCCCGAGGGCGCGCTCACCGAATTCGCCAGCCGCCACGGCCGCGGCGGACACATTCCGAAATGGCTGCGCTGGAGCGGCTGGCCGGTGGTCGCCTTCGTCCTCACCACGATCTACGGCCAGCTGGTCAGCGTCTACGACTACGCGCAAGCGACCCTGCTGATCCTCGGCGGCTCGACCGTCGCGGCAATGGGCGTCGGCTACCTCTACGGCAAGGGCAAGCGCGTCTGGTGCCGCTACCTGTGCCCGGTGTCCGGCGTCTTCGCGCTGCTCGCGCGCCTCGCGCCCGTGCATTTCCGCGTCGACCGCGCGCGCTGGGACGCCTATCCGGGACGCACCGGCGCCGTCGACTGCCCGCCGTTGCTCGACGTCAAGCACATGACCGGCGGTTCGCAATGCCATGCCTGCGGCCGCTGCGCCGGCCACCGCGACGCCGTCGAGCTCGCCTGGCGCGCGCCCAACGCCGAAATCCTCGCCGCGCCGACGCCGCCGACCGCGGAAGCCGTGCTGCTGATCTTCGGCATGATCGGCGTCGCCAGCGGCGCTTTCCAGTGGACGATCAACCCCTGGTTCGTCGCGGCCAAGCAGGCCACCGCGGACTGGCTGATCGGCCGCGACATCCTCTGGCCGCTCGACAGCGATGCGCCCTGGTGGCTGCTCACCCATTACCCCGCCAGCGGCGACCTGTTCACGTGGCTCGATGGCGCGCTGATCCTCGGCTACATCCTCGCCGTCGCCGCCGTCCTCGGCGGCACGGTCTGGCTCTGCATCTTCGCCGCCGCGCGGCTCGGGCGCCGCGACTGGCGCGCGCAGGCGCTGGCGCTGACGCCGCTGGCCGGCATCGGCCTGTTCCTCGGGTTGTCGATGATGACCGCGAACCACTTGCGCGCCGAAGGCGTGTCGCTCGCCTGGCTGCCCGCCTTCCGCGGCGTGCTGCTGGCGCTCGGCGCCACCTGGAGCGGCTGGCTCGGGCTGCGCCTGCTCGCCGCCGCCAAGCCCGGCGCGGTGCGGCTGGGAATCGGCGCCGCCGCCCATCTCGCCGCCGTCGCTGCGGTCGCGGCGACGTGGGTGTTCGTGTTCTACGTCTGGTGATTCAGGCGAGATCCGCCGCCAGCGATGCGCGCACCGCCGCCGGCACCGTCGTCGTCACCTGGCAGGCGCGGTGGTCGATGCCGGCGCGGATCGCGGCGCCGGCCTTGACGGCGGCGACCATGGCCGGCGTCAGTTCGAAGCGCATGAAATTCACGGCGGCGGTCTTGTCGGGCGTGCTGCGTTCAAGGTCTTCGTTGGCGACGGCGCGCACCACGTCGCAGCCGGCCACCTGCAGCCAGACGCCGGCCTCGATGCCGACGAGCCGCGCCAGCGCCTGGCGGCGCTCGTCCTCGCCGGCGTACTCGATCATGAAGGTCGCCTTCCAGTTGCTGCCGTCCGGCACCAGCGGGTTGTAGACGTCGAGCTCGGCCTGGATGCCCTCGGGCTCGAAGATGCGCTCGATGCGCAGCATCTCCTGCACCTGGTACTGCATGGTCAATGCATCCTCGAAGTAGAGCGCGGCATGCTCGCCCAGCGCCAGGCGGCGCTGCTGCTTGTGCGCGAT
>DAIEEM010000354.1 GCA_027325905.1 Rhodocyclaceae bacterium | reverse complement strand
CTCGCGCACGCGCTCGACCAGCGCCGCGTCGTCGAGGTCGGCGAAGCGCAGCAGCGGCAGGCCGCTCTGGCGGCTGCCTATGAACTCGCCGGGGCCGCGCAGGCCGAGGTCGAGGCGTGCGATCTCGAAGCCGTCGGTATTCTCGTAAATGATCTTGAGGCGCGCTCGCGCCGTCTCGCCCAGCGGCGAAGCGAAGATCAGGATGCAGGCCGACTCGTGGCTGCCGCGGCCGACGCGACCGCGCAACTGGTGCAGTTGCGCCAGCCCGAAGCGCTCGGCGTGCTCGATGACCATGAGGGTCGCATTCGGCACGTCTACGCCGACTTCGATGACGGTCGTCGCCACCAGCAACTGGATTTCGTTGCGCACGAAGGCCGCCATCACCGCCGCTTTCTCGTTGGCCTTGAGGCGGCCGTGGACGAGCCCGACGCGGACGTCGGGCAGGTCGGCAGTCAAACGCGCATAAGTCTCTTCGGCGGTCTTCAACTGCAGCGCTTCCGATTCTTCTATCAGCGGGCAGACCCAATAGGCCTGGCGCCCGGCGCCGCTGGCGTCGCGCACGCGGGCGACTACCTCGTCGCGCCGCGCATCGGCGACGAGTTTGGTGAGCACCGGCCTGCGTCCCGGCGGCAGTTCATCGATGATGGAGACGTCGAGGTCGGCGTAGTAGCTCATCGCCAGCGTGCGCGGGATCGGCGTCGCGGACATGGTCAGTTGGTGCGCGCTCAATCCTTTCTGCTTCAAGGCCAGGCGCTGGCGCACGCCGAAGCGGTGCTGCTCGTCGACGATGGCGAGCCCCAGCTTCTCGAACTCGACGCCTTCTTCGATCAGCGCGTGAGTGCCCACCACCAGCCGCGCCGCGCCTGTCGCAATCGCCGCCGCCATCGCCGCTTTCTGCTTTTTCTTCAGGCTGCCCGCCAGCCACGCCACCTCGATGCCCAGCGGCGCCAGCCAAGCCGCGAGCTTGCGGTAATGCTGTTCGGCGAGGATTTCGGTCGGCGCCATCAAGGCCGCCTGGTAACCGGACTCGGCCGCCTGCAACATCGCCAGCGCCGCGACCACGGTCTTGCCGCTGCCGACGTCGCCTTGCAAGAGGCGCTGCATCGGGTGCGCCACGGCGAGGTCGGCGGCGATCTCGCGCCGGACGCGCTGCTGCGCCGCGGTGAGCGTGAAATGAAGTTGCTCCAGCAGGCGTCCCGTCAACGCGCCGGTGCCGGGCAGCGGCGGCGCGCCGCGCGCCCGGCGCGCGGCGTAGGCGCAACGCAGCGACAGTTGCTGCGCCAGCAGCTCATCGAAGGCGATGCGCCGCCAGGCCGGATGACTATGGGTCTCCAGCTCGGCCAGCGAAATTTCCGGCGGCGGCTCGTGCAGGAAGCGCAAGCTGGCGGCGAAGTCGGCGAGCTTGAGACGCCGGCGCAATTCCTCCGGCAGCGTGTCGGCGAGTGCGCCCGTCGCCGCGCTGCGTTCCAGCGCCCGCAGGATCAGCCGCCGCAGCACGCCCTGCGCCAGTCCGGCGGTCGTCGGATAAACGGGCGTCAGGCGGTCCGGCAGCGGCTCGTCGTCGCGCACCGCGTGGAAGCGCGGATGAACGATCTCGGTGCCGAAGAAGCCGCCGCGCACTTCGCCGAACACGCGCAGCCTTGCGCCCGGCGCGAGCACCTTCTGCTGGCTCGGATAGAAGTTGAGGAAGCGCAGCAGCAGTTCACCGCTGGCATCCATGACACGCGCGATCAGTTGCCGGCGCGGGCGGAAGGCCACTTCGGACGAAACGACTTCGACCTGGAACTGGGCCGTGACGCCCGGTAGCGCGGCGGCGACGGCGGTGATCCGCGTCTCGTCCTCGTAGCGCAACGGCAGGTGCATGACGAACTCGGCATCGGACCGCAAGCCGAGACGGCTCAGCTTGTCCGCGAGCGTATTGCCGGCGGGTTTCTTTCCCTCAGCCAAGTACCAGGACGGCCTCCGCCTCGACCAGCGCGCCGCGCGGCAATTCCTTGACGCCGACGGCGGCGCGCGCCGGGTAGGGCTGCGCGACGTATTTCGCCATGACCTCGTTCACCTTGGCGAAGTTGGCGAGGTCGGTGAGATAGATGTTGAACTTGACGGCGTCGTCGAGCGTGGCACCGGCGGCTTCCGCCACCGCCTTGAGGTTCTCGAAGACGCGCGCGATCTGGGCGTCGATGCCTTCGACCAGTTGCATCGTCGCGGGGTCGAGGCCGATCTGGCCGGACATATAGACGGTATTGCCGGCCTTGACCGCCTGCGAGTAGGTGCCGATGGCGGCGGGCGCTAGCGGCGTGGAGACGATTTCTCGGCGCATGGTCGTCTCCGCTTCACCCGCCGGCCTTGAGCGTCACAGCGTAGTCGAGCCGCGCGAAGACGTGCTGCAGTCCGCGGCGCGACGCCAGATTGATCACCAGGGGAGCGTTGAGGTTGGCCGACATCGGCTCCGCCCCTTCCGTCTTCGACAGGATGACGGCGACGGCCGCGGCAGCGGGGTCCGCGAGTCCGATCTCGGCGGCTTCCTCGTCGGACAGGGAAATCTCGTAGCTGAAGCCGAAGCGCGACGGGTCGGAGATATGGAAGGCGACCTCGACGTCGTCCAGCTATTGCAGGATGAAATACTTCGGGTCGTTGCCCGGCGGGTCGAACAGCGTGAAGCGGCGGCACGACTCGAAGCCGGGCAGACCGCGCGGAAATTCGATGATCTTGCTCGCGTCGACTTCGAGCGTACCGAAACGCGGACTTTCGATTTTCATTATGGTTTCCATGGGAGTTAGCGCTTGATGGCCGTCAGCATACCCGTGTCCATGCCCAGCGCACGCAGTTTTTCGCGCGCTGCATCGGCCTCCTGGCGCGTATTGAAAGGGCCGACTTGCACGCGCGCCTCGATCTGCGACGGGATGCCGGCGAGTTCGAGCTTGGCGCGCAAATCCTCGGCATTGGCGAGGTTGTTGAAGACGCCCATCTGGACGACGTATTGGCGGCGGCTCGCGGCGGCCTGCGTCAACGGACGCGACGCCGGCGCATGCTGGGCGATGGCGCTCGGCGGCGGCGCCGTCTTGGCGATTTCCTTTTCCGCATCGGGCTCTTGCGGCGCGGCGACGGGTGCGGACGGCTTGATGGAGGCGGGTCGCGCCGTCGCCGGCACGGTCAGGCGCCGCGCCGGTTGGGACTGCGTCGTGACGGCAGCGGGCGGACGCTCCGCCGCGGCGGGAGGCTCGGTCTTGGCCTCTTCCTTCTTCTCGGTCGGCGCCGCTTCGCCGGGTTTCTCGGTCGGCGCGCTTTCGGCAGGCTTCTCGGCCGGCGTCTCCGCCGCCTTTTCTTCGGGCTTCGCCGTGCCTTCGTCTGCGGCTACCTTGTCCGCTTCCTCTGCCGGCGCCGTCTTGTGCTGCGGCGGCCCGTAGAGCGCGTCGACGACCGCCAGGCCGCCGAGCAGCGCGACCACCAGCACGCCGGCGACGGCGATGCGCGACAGCAGGCGCTTCTTCAGCGCCTCGTCGGCCTCACGCGGATCTTGCGTGCTTGACTCCGGATTCTCCGCCATAGTCTTCCTCTTGGTCGAAATTCATCGGGCCGCGGGACAGCGCCCATACCAGCTCCGCTTCCCCGAGGGAAATGCCGCAGCGATCGGCCATGTCCTGGGCCGTCAGCCCGCGCTGGGCCAGCGCCATCGCATCGGCGTATTGCGGCGAGACGTGGCGCGCCGCCTTGAGGTCGACGAGTTCGGCGCGCAACTGCCCGACCTCCTCGCGCAACTGGACGACTTCTTCGCGCAGTTGCCGGACCTCGGTATCCTGGTGGCTGCGCGCCAGTTCGGCGCCAAAATCGGCGGGCGCCTCCGGCGGCCGCGTCACGACGGGGGCTTCATAGACGAAGACATCGTCCGTCTTGTCGTCGCCTTCATCGCCTTCATCGCCTTCGTCGCCTGTTGCGACCGGCGTCGGCGCTTCGCGCGCGGCATCGGCGGCCCGGCGGCGGCGCAACTGTGTCAGGCGCAGCACCATGACGATGAGATAGATACCCACCAGCCCCGCCACCACCAGCAGGACATCGCGGACGAATTCGCCCATATCCATCAGGCCAAGGCCCCGGCCGCCGCGCAACGGCCCGCGCGCCGCGGAATCGCCGGGGCGCGCATGACGTCGGGGATGAATTCGCGATCGGGCATGGATAGGATCAGGGTAAATTAGCCCGATAATAGCCGTCGTTCCGTTGCGGGTAAATCCGGATCAGGCCGCCCTTTATCCCATGTATTACGTCAAGAAACTGCTTTCCGCCTTCGTCCTACCGCCGGTTGGACCGTTGCTGCTCGCCTTTTGGGGGCCATGGCCGACACGGCATACCGGTCGACCATGGCTGGACATACTCGTGCAGCGCGTCGCGAAATAGCGCTTACATCTTCTCGAATATCCCCGCGGCACCCATGCCGGTGCCGATGCACATGGTGATCATGCCCCACTTGAGGTTCTCGCGCTGCATGGCGTGAGTCAGCGTCGCCGTGCGGATGGCGCCGGTGGCGCCGAGCGGATGGCCGAGCGCGATGGCGCCGCCGAGCGGATTCACCTTGGCCGGGTCGAGGTCCAGCGTCTTCATCACCGCCAGCGACTGCGCGGCGAAGGCTTCGTTGAGCTCGATCCAGTCGAGGTCGTCCTTGGTGATGCCGGCCAGCGCGGCGGCGCGCGGGATGGCGGCGATCGGCCCGATGCCCATGACGTCCGGCGGCACGCCGGCCACCGCATAGCCGGCAAAGCGCGCCAGCGGCTTGAGCCTGAAAGTCTTGAGGATCTGCTCGCTGACCACCAGCACCGCGGCGGCGCCGTCGGACATCTGCGAGCTGTTGCCTGCGGTCACCGAGCCCTTGGCGGCGAACACCGGGCGCAGCTTGGCAAGTTTCTCCACCGTGCTGTCGGCACGCGGGCCCTCGTCGGTATCGGCCGTGCGCTGTTTGAGCTTCACCTCGCCGCTGCCGAGATCCGGAAGGTGCTCGGTCAAACCGTAAGGCGTGATCTCGTCCTTGAACTTGCCGGCCTGGATGGCGGCGATGGCCTTGGCGTGGCTGGCCGCCGCGAACTCGTCCTGCTGCTCGCGCGTCACTTCCCACTGCTGCGCCACCTTCTCGGCCGTCAGGCCCATGCCGTAGGCGATGGCGAGGTTCTCGTCCTTCTCGAAGAAGGCCGGGTTCATGGCGATCTTGTTGCCCATCATCTGCGGCATCACGCTCATCGACTCGGTGCCGGCGGCGATCATGACGTCGGCTTCGCCCAGGCGGATGCGGTTGGCGGCGTCGGCCACCGCCTGCAGGCCCGACGAGCAGAAGCGGTTGATGGTGATGCCCGGCACGGTGTTCGGCAGCCCGGCCAGCAAGAGGCCGATGCGGGCGACGTTCATGCCCTGCTCGGCTTCCGGCATGGCGCAGCCGACGATGACGTCGCCGATCGTTACGGGGTCGAGATTCGGCGCTTGCGCCAACACCGACCTGATGGCGTGGGCCAGCATGTCGTCGGGGCGCACGTTCCTGAACATGCCGCGGCGCTTGGCCACCGGCAGGCGCGTGGCGGCAACGATGTAGGCGTCTTGAATTTGTTTGCTCATGGGGATGTCCTTTGTCCTCAGTTGCCCTAGTTGCGTAGGGGCTTGCCGGTTTCCATCATCTGGGCAATCCGGGCTTGCGTCTTCTCGTTCTTCAGCAGCTCGACGAAGAGCTTGCGCTCGACCGTCAGCAGCCATTCCTCGTCGACCAGGCTGCCGGCTTCGACGTCGCCGCCGCACAGCGCCGTGGCGGCGGCCTTCGCCACCACGTAGTCGTAGGCCGAAATCATGCCGCCTTCCCGCATGTTGACCAGCATCATCTCCAGCGTGGCGATGCCGGTGCGGCCGCACACCGGCACGTTGCGTGCCGGCAGCGGCGGCTGGTAGCCGGATTCCGCCAAGCCGCGCGCCTGGCGCAGCGCGACGTAGAGCAGCTCGTTTACGTTGAATACCACGATGTCGGCCTCGTCGACGAAGCCAAGTTCGCGTGCGTTCCCCGCGCTCTTCGAGACGTTCGCCATGGCGATGGTGGAGAACACCGGCTGGACGAAATCGAAAGGCACGTTGTTGGCCGTCTTCGCGGCGTTGCGCGCGGCGCGCAAGGCGAATTCCTTGCTGCCGCCCCCCGCCGGGATCAGCCCGACGCCCGCTTCGACCAGCCCGATGTAGGACTCGAGCGCGACGACGCGGCGCGCGCAGTGCATCGCAAACTCGCAGCCGCCGCCCAGCGCCATGCCGCTGACCGCGGCGACCACCGGCACCTTCGAGAACTTGAGCGCCTGCGATGCGAGTTGGAAATTGTGCACCGACTGTTCGAGCACGTCGAACTGCTTGGCGCCGATGGCTTCCATCACCTGTTTGAGGTTGGCGCCGACGGCGAACGGCGCCTCGTGCCAAATCACCAGGCCGTCGCACTCGCGTTCCGCGAACGCCACCGCTTCGCGCACGCCGGCGACGACTTCTGCGCCCAGGGCGTGCATCTTCGAGGTGACGGAGAGGATGGCGATGCCGGCATCGACTTCGGGCAGGCGCCACAGGCGCACGCCGTCGTTCTGCCACAGCGTCTCGCCGGCTTTCGCGGGCGACGCCGCGGTTTCGCCGACCACGCGCTCGGGAAATATCTGGCGCTTGTATACCGGCAGCGTCGAGCGGCCTTTGAGCGTCTTCTCGGCGGCCGAGTAGGAACCGGCCGGCGCATGGACACCGTCGACCTCGAACACCCAC
This sequence comes from Rhodocyclaceae bacterium, assembly GCA_027325905.1. Lineage (GTDB taxonomy): Bacteria > Pseudomonadota > Gammaproteobacteria > Burkholderiales > Rhodocyclaceae > Nitricoxidireducens. The sequence goes on along the minus strand of DAIEEM010000354.1, from coordinate 1,138 downwards.
GCCGGCAGCGGCGCGGCGACGAGGCCCATGCCAGCGTCGATGTCGGCCTACACCGCTTCGGCGATGACTTTCCAGCCCGCCGCCTGCCAGGTCTCAAACGGGCCTTGCGACCAGCCGAAGCCCCAGCGCATGGCGAAGTCGACGTCGCGTGCGTTGTCGGCGATGTCGGCCAGGTGGTAGGCGCAGTAGTGGAAGACGTCGCGGAAGATGGCCCAGAGGAATTGCGCTTGGCGGTGTGGCGACGCGCGCAGCGCGGCGAACTTCTCGGCCGGATTCTTCATCTTGAGGATGGCGTCGACTTCTGGCGCCACCTCGGACTTGGACGCGCGGTAATCCTGCGCGGCGAGGTCCAGTACCTGAATCTCCTTGCCCTGCTTGCGGAACACGCCGCACTTGGTCTTCTGGCCCAGCGCCCCTTTGCCGATCAGCGCCGCCAGCCAGGCCGGCGATGCGTAATAGCCATGCCACGGGTCGCTCGGCAAGGTGTCCTGCATGGTCTTGATGACGTGCGCCATAGTGTCCAAGCCGACCACATCCGCGGTGCGGTAGGTCGCGCTCTTGGGGCGGCCGATCTTGGGACCGGTCAGCGCATCGACCTCGTCGAAGCCCATGCCGAGCCGCTCGGTGTGATGCATGACGGCGAGCATCGAGAAGACGCCGACGCGATTGGCGACGAAGTTCGGCGTGTCCTTGGTCCGCACGATGCCCTTGCCCAGGCGCGTCGCCAGCCAGGATTCGAGGTTGTCCAGCAACGCCGTGTCGGTCTGCTTCGTGGCGATGAGTTCGACGAGATGCATGTAGCGCGGCGGATTGAAGAAGTGGATGCCGCAAAAGCGCGTGCGCAGCCGCTCAGGCATCACGCCCGCCAGGTGGTTGATCGACAGCCCCGAGGTATTGGAAGCGACGATCGCATGCGGCGCGACGAAGGGCGCGATCTTGCGGTAGAGGTCTTCCTTCCATTCCATCTTCTCGGCGATGGCCTCGATGATGAGGTCGCAGCCCTTGAGCAGTTCGAGATGCTGGTCGTAGTTGGCGGCGTCGATGTAGGCGACGCGGTCCTTGGTCGCCAGCGGCGACGGCTCGAGTTTCTTCAAGCCGTCGAGAGCCTTGTTGACGATGCCGTTGGGGGCGTCCTTGC
>DAIEEM010000341.1 GCA_027325905.1 Rhodocyclaceae bacterium | reverse complement strand
CAGCGAGGCCGCCTTTACGCCCATGGCCTTAGCGAGCCAGGGCGGCGGACTCGTCAACGCTTGCTGGAGCCGGACGAGGTTCTCGCGCGCACCGCCGGGACGCGGAATCTTCACCGGATGCACGCCGGCGCGCACGACCTTGGCAGCCGCCGGCCCGCCGATGGACTGGACATAGACCACCTGGCAGTCGTCGATGAGCCGGGCGCGCGCGGCGTTGCGGTCTTCGGCATGGTCGGCTTCGAGCGTCGGCCGCGCGGCGATGAGCCGCAGTTCTGCCGGCGACACCTGATAGATCAGGAAGCGCTCGCAGGAGGCGAAATGGCCGTCGAGTTCCTCGCCTGTATTCGAGGCGCAGGCGACGCGGAGCGAGCCCGGCATGTCGCCGTCGCGGTAGCGGTCGAGCGGCGGCAGTTCGCTGTGATCGACGCCCTCGCCCCACAGCAGGCGCACGACGGCATTGAGGGATTCGTTGTCGGTGCCGACGACGCAGCTCTCGTCGGCATGGTCGCCGGCCAGGATTTCGCGCAAATCGGAGACGGTGACCGCGGCGAGCTTGGTTTCGGTCAGGGGCATGCCGAGCCGGGTGGCGATGGCCGTCACCAGGCCGGCGGCGGAAACGCCAGGCAGTTCGCGCGCCGCCAAGGCGATGCGCAGGGCCGCTTCGCGGGTCATGGACTGGGTCATTGATGCCTCCTGGAGTTCAAAAAAGCCTCATCGCCGAGACGCGGAGAAAACCTGAAGAGAGTTTTCATGTTCTCGCGGCGTCTCTGCGCCTCGGCGGTAAATGGTCCTGCCGCGATTACAGGTAAATGATGCAGGCCTCGCCCGCCGGACAGGCGTCGACGCACTTCGGCGTATCGGCTTCGCCCTCGCACTCGGTGCAGGTTTCCTTGTTGATCTTGAAAATGCCGCCCTTGTCGGTGATCGACTTGGTCGGGCAGACCGGCACGCAGTCACCGCAGGACGTGCATTCCGCTTGAACGATCTTCATTGCCATGATGCTTCTCCTTTCGTTGCTGAATCACTCGACGCCGTCGAGACGCTTGGCGCGTACCGAATACGGCAGGCGCGCAGGCTGAGCCTGGGGCTCGATGAAATAGACGCCGCCGTTGCCGAGCTTGATCTCGCCGCCCCACTTTTCGGGCGTGTCGAACTCCATCGAGACGATGCTGTCCTCGATGTCGCGCTTGGGCATGTAGAACACGTAGCCCTTGTCGCTCTTGCGGATCATGATGTTGGCCATTGGCTTCTCCCGATGATCCGGCGGAACCTTTTGGGGCTCCGCCGGCAACCCGATTTAACGGACCAGGTCGTGGTTGTAGTCGGTCGTGCCCATCCCGCGCGTCTCGTCGTCGAGCCGTTCCAGCACGGCGTTGGTCAGCGTCGTCAGGATGTACATCGCGCCTTCGTAGCCCAACGTCGTCATGCGATGCAGGTGGTGGCGATCGAAGATCGGGAAGCCGATGCGGATCAGCGGCACCTCGAACTCCTTGCCCTTGTGCAGCGTGTCGCGCTGGATGTACTTGCCGTAGCTGCTGCCGATGATGAAGTCCGGCTTGTCGGTGAAGCACAGGCTGCGCAGGTGCCAGAGGTCGGCGCCGGGATAGGCCTTGCCGTTGGCGCCGTAGGGACTGGACGCCAACAGCTTCTCCATCGCCTTCGCCCATTTCTTGCTGCCGTTGTTGCATACGACGTGGGTGGGCTCGATGCCGAATTCCATCAGGATCTTGACCATGCCCATGGTGAAGTCGGGATCGCCGTAGACCGCCATCTTCTTGCCGTGCAGCCAGGCGTGCGAGTCAGTCATCATGTCCACCAGGCGGCCGCGCTCCAGCGCCAGCGAGGCGGGAATCGGCTTGCCGGTGACTTCGGAAACCTTCAT
>DAIEEM010000320.1 GCA_027325905.1 Rhodocyclaceae bacterium | reverse complement strand
TATGCGGTGACGCCGGTTTCGAGTGCGACCGGCAGCGCCGGCGCCGGTTCGTCGGGGTCCGCCACGGCTTGACGGCACGGCCCCAGGATTGCCGGCACGTGGCAAGACCGGCGTGCCGGCAGTCCGCTGAATGCAAACAAGGAGAACCGAATGAGCATGGCAGTTTCAGGGCTGGGCGGAAGCGCGGGCACGCCCCAGGTTTGGTCCGGCGCCAGCATGCGCACGACGTCGTCGCAGAAGATGTCGAACCTGTTCGACCAGATCGACACCAGCGGCTCGGGCACCATCACCAAGGCGCAATTCGAGCAAGCGTTCCAGACCGCGAATCCGCCGCAGGCGGCCCAGCAGGCCGGCGCCGACGCGATCTGGGCGAAGCTCGATCCCAACGGCACCGGCAGCGTATCGAAGCAGGACTTCGTCAGCGGCATGAGTTCGGCGATGTCGCAACTGCGCCAGCAGCATCGCCATCACGGCGGCGAGCATGCGGCTGCGGCGCAAGCGAGTTCCGCCGCGCAAACCTTGTCATCGAGCGTCGATGCGCTCGTTGCCGTGGGTTCTTCCGCGGCGGCGGGATCGACGATAGACACTACGGCGTGATCAGCACCTTGCCCTGATCGTCGGTCGGCAGGGCGTCGAGGTTGCCGCCGCGAATGCCGTAGGCGTCGACCCAGAGGTGCCGGATGCCGAGGCCGTCCAGCCACGCGGGGCCGTCGACGCCTTTCAGCATCGCGGTCGTCGAGATCGTCCCGGCGACCAGGCAGCGATCGGCGACGACGCTTACCGCCGCCAGTCCGGAGACGGGCCAGCCGGTCTTCGGATTCATGAGGTGGCAGTAGCGCTTGCTGTCGACCTCGACATAGCGTTCGTAGTCGCCGCTGCTGGCGATCGCGCCGCCGGCCAATGCCACCCTCGCCAGTGCCGATTCGGGTCGGCGCGAATCGCGGATATGCACGGTCCAGGAAGTGCCGTCGGCGCGCGGCCCCAGCGCGCGAACGTCGCCGCCGAGGTCGACCAGGCCTGACGCGATTCCGGCTGCGATGCAGATGTCGGCGACGCGGTCGGCCGCGTATTCCTTGCCGATACCGCCGAAATCCAGTTCCATGCCGGGAATCCGGAACGTCAGGCGCGGCGGCTGCCATTCCACCTGGTCGAGCCCGATGCGCGGCAGCAGGCGGTCGATCTCTTTCTGCGGCGGCAGGCGCGGCGACGTGAAATCCCAGGCGCGGCGCAGCACGCCCGACGTGATGTCGAAGAGGCCGTCGCTCTTGCGATGGCCGGCATAGGCGTAGTCGAGCAGCCCGGCCGTTTCCGCATCGACGTCGACGAACCCGCCGGCGTCGGCGATCCGGTTGATGTGCGAGAGGACGCTGTCCTCGCGGTAGCGGGAATAGGCGGCCTCAATGCGGAAGACTTCCGCCATCGCGGTTGCCGCGACGTCCTCGGCGACGGCGCGCTCGGCGTCGAGATAGAGGACGCAGTCGGTGCCCATCGCGGCGAACGGGAAAGCGCGAAGTTCGGTCATGGGCGAATTTTTACCGAAATTTAATAAGTCGTCGCCGATATTTTCCAGCATCTTTAGCCGGCCATGCCTAGCATGCACAGTGTTTTGAACACTTGCACGGGAGGAAAATATGGACCTCGTATATCTGGCAGGCATCGTCCTGTTCTTCGGCCTGATGGCGGCAATGGCCGTCGGCTGCGCCAGGCTGGGAGGCGACAAATGAGCGCCTTCCACGTCATCGCCGCCATCGTCGCGGTCGTGCTGCTCGTCTATCTGATCGCGGCCCTGCTGCATCCGGAGGACTTCTCATGAGTAACCACGCATGGCTCCTGCTGGGGCTTTATCTCGTCATCCTGCTGCTGCTGGTCAAGCCCTTCGGCGTCTACATCGCCGACGTCATGGAAGGCCGCGGCTTCGCCGCGCGCCTGGGCGGCCGTGTCGAATCGCTGCTCTATCGCCTCTGCGGCGTGAAGCAGGACGAGGAAATGGGCTGGCTTAAGTACGCGCTGGCCATCCTGTTCTTCAACCTGCTCGGCGTGCTGGCCGTCTATGCCTTGCAGCGGCTGCAGTTCCGGCTGCCGCTCAATCCGCAGGGGATGGCCGCCGTCACGCCGGATTCGTCGTTCAACACGGCCGTCAGCTTCGCCACCAACACCAACTGGCAGGGCTATGCCGGCGAATCGACGATGAGCTACCTGACCCAGATGCTGGGCCTGACGGTGCAGAACTTCTTCTCCGCCGCCACCGGCATCGTCGTCGTCATCGCGCTGATCCGCGGCTTCGCGCGCCACACCGCGAAGACCATCGGCAACGCCTGGGTCGATCTGACGCGCATCACGCTCTACGTGCTGCTGCCGGTGTCCTTCGTCTATGCGATCTTCCTCGTCGGCCAGGGCGCTATCCAGAACTTCGACGCCTACAAGGACGTCACGACCGTCGAAATCACCAAGTACGACAACCCGAAGAACGGCCCCGACGGCCAGCCGCTCAAGGACGAAAAGGGAAACCCCGTCACCGATCCGGCCGAAACCCAGACGCAGACCCTGCCGATGGGCCCGATCGCCTCGCAGGAAGCGATCAAGATGTTCGGCACCAACGGCGGCGGCCCTTTCAACGCCAACTCGGCGCATCCGTATGAGAACCCGACGCCGCTCGCCAACTTCGTGCAGATGCTGTCGATCTTCCTGATCCCCGGCGCGCTGTGCCTGACCTTCGGCCAGATGGTCGGCGACCGGCGCCAGGGCTGGGCGGTACTCGCGGCCATGACGCTGATGTTCACCGTCATGGCGGTTGTCGCCATGCATTACGAGGCGCAGGGCAACCCGCTGCTGAGCCAGTTCGGTATCGACCCGGGCGCCGGCAACATGGAAGGCAAGGAAACCCGTTTCGGCATCGCCGACTCCGGCCTGTTCGCCACCATCACGACGCTGGCTTCCTGCGGCGCCGTCAACGGCATGCACGATTCCTTCATGCCGATGGGCGGCTTCGTGCCGCTGTGGAACATGATGCTCGGCGAAGTGGTGTTCGGCGGCGTCGGCAGCGGCCTCTACGGCATGCTGGTGTTCGCCGTCATGGCGGTGTTCATCGCCGGCCTGATGATCGGCCGCACGCCGGAATACATCGGCAAGAAGATCGAGGCTTACGACATGAAGATGGTGTCGATCGCGATCCTCGTGACGCCGATCCTGGTGCTGGCCCTTACCGCTGTGGCGGTCATGTCGACCGACGGCGTCGCCGGCATCGCCAATCCGGGGGCGCACGGCTTCTCCGAGATCCTCTACGCTTTCACTTCCGCCGCCAACAACAACGGCAGCGCCTTCGCCGGACTCTCGGCCAACACGCCGTTCTACAACGGCTGGCTGGGCGTGGCCA
>DAIEEM010000318.1 GCA_027325905.1 Rhodocyclaceae bacterium | reverse complement strand
TATCACGTCACGCTGAACATGACGCCGCTGTCGGTGGCGAACATCTTCCAGCGCCAGATGGAAGGCCATCCGCGCGCCTGGATATTCACTTCGGCGACGCTCGCCGTGGCCGGCAACTTCGCCCACTACCAGGCCGAACTGGGCCTCGCCGCCGCCGCCACCGGCTGCTGGGGCAGTCCCTTCGACTACGGCGTCAATGCGCTGCTTTACTGTCCGCCGGACATGCCCGACCCCAACAGCCCCGAGTACAACCAGGCCGTGGTCGACGCGGCATGGCCGGCGATCCGCGCCGCGCACGGCCGCGCCTTCGTCTTGTGCACCAGCTTGCGCGCCATGCGCCGCGTGCACGAACTGCTGCAGCAGCGCCTGGAGCGCGAGCCGCTGGAACTGCCGCTGCTGCTGCAGGGCGAAGGCTCGAAGTCGGAACTGCTCGAACGCTTCCGGCGGCTGGGCAATGCCGTGCTCGTCGCCAGCCAGAGCTTCTGGGAAGGCGTCGATGTGCGCGGCGACGCGCTCTCGCTGGTCGTCATCGACAAGCTGCCGTTCGCGCCGCCCGACGACCCGGTGCTGGCGGCGCGCATCGAGCATTTGAAGCGCCAGGGCCGCAACGCCTTCTTCGAATACCAGTTGCCGCGCGCCGTCATCAGCATGAAGCAAGGGGCGGGACGGCTGATCCGCGACGAGAGCGACCGCGGCGTGCTGATGGTCTGCGACCCGCGCCTGGTCGGCAAGCCTTACGGCCGGCGCATCTGGCAATCGCTGCCGCCGATGCGGCGCACGCGCGAGGCGGCCGAGGTGGCGGCGTTCTTCGCCGGCGGCGAAGTAGAATCGGCGGCATGAGCCTGCCCACCTGCACCCAGATCGCCGCGCGGCTCAATGCCGGCTGCCAGTGCGTCTCGCTCGACCGCGGCCGCCTGCGCGCCGAGATCGAACACGAGACCCCGGGCTTCTACGCCGCGGTGGTGGATGAGCGGCCGCACCTGTTTTCCGACTCGCTGGTATACGTCGGCGCCCGCGACGTCCAGCGCATGGCGGACGTCATCGCCGCCATCGAGCGCGTCGTGGCAACGCCGGCCTACCGCGCGCACGTTGCGGCCTGGGCGCCGAAAATCGCGCAGGCCGAATATCCGTCCCCCGGCGTCTTCATCGGCTACGACTTCCATCTCGACCCCGGCGGGCCGCAGCTCATCGAGATCAACACCAATGCCGGCGGCGGGCTCATCAACGCCATCCTGGCGCGCGCGCAGCAAGCTTGTTGCGACGAGGCGGAGGCGGTGCTGCCCGGCATCCTGGGCGGCGACCGGCCCGAACACCTGTTCATGGAAATGTTCCGCGCCGAGTGGTCGGCCTGCCGTGGCGCCGCGCCGCTGACGAGCATCGCCATCGTCGACGACGATCCGCAGGCGCAGTACCTGCATCCCGAGTTCGTGCTGTTCCAGCGCCTGTTCGAGCGCCACGGCATCAAGGCGGTGATTTGCGATCCGGTCGACCTGATGCTCTGCCACAATGGCCTGTGGGTCGGCGAGACGCGCATCGACCTCGTCTACAACCGCCTGACCGACTTCGCGCTCGCCGCGCCGGCGCACGCCGCGCTGCGCCGCGCCTATGTCGACGCCTCCGCCGTGGTGACGCCGCATCCGCGCGCCCATGCGCTTTACGCCGACAAGCGCAATCTCGTCGCGCTCTCGGACGACGCGCTGCTGGCGTCGTGGGGCGTCGACGCCGAGACCCGCGCGCTGCTGGCCGCCGGCGTGCCGCGCACCGAATTGGTCGCGCCGGCGCACGCCGACGATCTCTGGGCGCGGCGCAAGGGGCTCTTCTTCAAGCCCGCCGCCGGCTACGGCTCCAAGGCGACCTACCGCGGCGACAAGATCACCAAGCGCGTCTTCGCCGAAGTCCTGGCCGGCGACTACATCGCGCAGGCGCTGGTGCCGCCGTCGTCGCGGCGGCTGGCCGTGGCCGGCGAATTGACGGAACTCAAGGTCGATCTGCGCAACTATGTTTACGCTGGGCGCGTCCAACTGATCGCGGCCAGGCTGTGGCAGGGACAGACCACCAATTTCCGCACGCCCGGCGGCGGCTTCGCGCCGGTGCTGGCGGTATCCAGTCAGGTAACGGCATGAAGGTTTTCGGCTTTGCAGGCTATTCGGGTGCGGGCAAGACGACGCTGATCGAAGCGCTGATCCCGCGCTTTACGGCGCGCGGGTTGACGGTGTCGCTGATCAAGCATACCCACCACGACTTCGACCTCGACCGCGCCGGCAAGGATTCCTACCGCCACCGCGAAGCCGGCGCCACCGAGGTGATGCTGGTCTGCGACCAGCGCTGGGCGCTGATGCACGAATTGCGCGGGCGTCCCGAGCCGACGTTCGAGGAGCAGTTGGCGCGCCTGACGCCGTGCGACCTCGTCCTCGTCGAGGGCTACAAGTATTCGCCGATCCCGAAGCTCGAAGTGCATCGGCCGTCGCACGGCAAGCCCTACATCTGGACCGAAAATGCGGATGTCGTCGCCGTCGCCAGCGACGTCGCCCTCGACATCCCGAAGCCGGTCCTCGACCTCAACGACCGCGACGGCATCGCGGCCTTCATCCTCGACCGGACCGGATTTTGAGCGAGCCGACGATCAGCTTCGAGCAGGCTCTGGCGCAAGTCCTCGCCGCCGCGCGGCGCGTCAAGGGCGAGGATCGCGTGCCGCTATGCGAGGCCGCTGGCCGCGTACTCGCCGCCGGCCTCGTTTCGGCCATCGACGTGCCGCCGGCGGACAACTCGGCGATGGACGGCTACGCCGTGCGCTGCGCCGATGTCGCCGCGCCGGGCACGATGCTGACGGTGGCGCAGCGCATCGCCGCCGGTAGCGTCGGCCATGAGCTCGCCCCCGGCACGGCGGCGCGCATCTTCACCGGCGCGCCGATTCCGCCTGCCGCCGATGCCGTGGTCATGCAGGAGCAATGCGCGCGGGACGGCGATTGCGTGACGATCGACCATGTCCCCGCTCCCGGCGAGTGGATACGCCGCGCCGGCGAGGACATCCGCGCCGGCGCCGAAATCCTGCCGCTCGGCACGCGCCTCACGCCCCAGGCCATCGGCATGGCGGCCGCCGTCGGCGTCGCCGAACTGCCGGTGTTCCGGCGCCTCTCGGTCGGACTGCTGTCGACGGGCAGCGAGCTGACGCCGCCCGGCATGCCGCTGCTGCCGGGCGGCATCTACAACTCGAACCGCGCCATGCTCTGCGCCCTGCTGGAGAAAGCCGGCTGCCGCGTCGAGGACTTCGGCATCGTGCCCGATACGCTCGAGGCGACGCGCAGGGCGCTGCGCCGCGCCGGCGCCCTGCACGACCTGGTGCTCACCACCGGCGGCGTTTCCGTCGGCGAGGAGGACCATGTCAAGCCGGCCGTCACGGCGGAGGGCGAATTGTCGATCTGGAACATCGCCGTCAAGCCCGGCAAGCCGCTTGCCTTCGGCAAGGTCGGCAGCGCCGACTTCATCGGCATGCCGGGCAACCCGGTGTCGGTGTTCGTGAGCTTTTCGCTGCTGGTGCGGCCCTTTATCCGCAAGTGCCAGGGCGCGGCGGTGGTGCCGCCGCGGGCGCTGACGCTGATCGCCGCCTTCGACTGGACGAAGCCGGCGACGCGGCGCGAATTCCTGCGCGGGCGCATGACGGACGGCGGCCGCGCCGAACTTTTTCCCAACCAGAGTTCCGGCGTACTGACGTCCACGGTATGGGGCGACGGCTTCGTCGACGTGGCGGCGGGCCAGCGCATCGCCGCCGGCGATCCGGTGCGCTTCCTGCCGTTCGCCGGACTGCTAGACTGACTCCATCATGATCAAGCTGCTTTACTTCGCCGGCCTGCGCGAGGCGCTCGGCGTTCCCGCCGAGGCGTTGGCCCTGCCCGCCGGCGTGGATACCGTCGGCACGTTGCGCGCCCATCTCGCCGCGCGCGGCGGCTCCTGGCAGGTCTTCGCCACCTCCAGGAGCTTGCGCGCCGCCGTCAATCAGGCCATGGCCGGCATGGAGGCGCCGGTCGGCAGCGGCGACGAGGTGGCCTTCTTTCCTCCGGTGACGGGAGGCTGAATGTCCGTCTCGGTCCAGAAAGCCGATTTCGACGTCGGCGCCGAGATTGCCGCGCTGAGCGCGGGCGACGATGGCGCCGGGGCCGTCGCCAGCTTCGTCGGCCTGGTGCGCGGCGCCGGTATCGACGCCATGACGCTAGAACACTATCAGGGCATGACGGAGAAGTCGCTCGCCGAGATCGTCGCCGAGGCCTGCCATCGCTGGAACTTGCGCCGCGTGCGCGTAATCCACCGCGTCGGCCGGCTGCTTCCCGGCGAGCGCATCGTCTTCGTCGGCGTCTCGTCGTCGCATCGCCGCGACGCTTTCGCCGCCTGCGAGTTCGTCATGGACTACCTGAAGACGCGAGCGCCGTTCTGGAAGAAGGAAGAGGGCGCCGCGGGCGCGAAGTGGGTCGATGCGCGCGAATCGGACGATGCCGCGGCATCCCGCTGGGAGCCCGGCGGTGGCTAGTCACGGCTTCTTCGGCGCGGCCTTCTTCGCCGCCGCCGTGGCGGGGAACGATACCTCGATGTCGTGCAAGTCGCCGTTTGTTCCCAATACCTGCAGCAGCATTTTCGAGCCGGCTTTCAAGCCCTTGGGTCCCTTGCTGAAATTGGCGATCCATTCGTCGCCCCTGTCTTCCAGATCGACGCCTGGCGTCAGGACGCGATAGCCGGTGGCGAGCGGCTTCTTGATGACGCACGGAGCGGTTTTCGGCGGCGCGCAGACGGCGACGTGATGGATGACGACGGCCGTCAAGTCGTCCGCGGGGATCGTCGCCGCGGCCGCAACGGCCGGCTTCGGCGTGGCGCCGGCCTTCGGCTTCGTCGCCAGGCACGGCACGGCCAGCAGGCAGGCGACAATGGCGGCGACGCAGCGCAGGATCCGGATTATGGTGGGCGAATGTCGCATCGGGGTTGTGGTTTGGGTTGCCGAGGCGAATACTCGCACAGGATTGGCCCCTTTGCGCGTTTCCGCCCGGCCTGCCGGTTCAACGGGCGACGAGGTTGCCGTTTTCCACCTTGACCGGATCGCCGACGTGCCAGGGCGGCACGGCATCGAAATTGACCAGCCTGATCGTGCCGTAGTCCATGCGCACGGAAACCTGATAGCTGACGGGCTCGTGTCGGGATTCCTCGATCTTGTTGCCGAGCAGCCCGCCGCCGATCA